>NZ_KV838037.1:99435-207962 GCF_001838635.1 Haemophilus sp. HMSC71H05 | reverse complement strand
CTGGTTCGAGACCGGTATCGCCCACCACTTTTCTAAAGTGTTCTTTCCGCTCAAACTTTCCCATTATTTAAACGCTTTTCTTATGTGGGCGATTAGCTCAGTTGGGAGAGCACCTCCCTTACAAGGAGGGGGTCACTGGTTCGAGACCGGTATCGCCCACCACTTTTCTTAAAGTCTTTTTTTAAATCAGTCAAATTAGCATTAGTTCTGTTTTATCTCATAAATAAAAACGGCCACAAAACGTTTCGTTTTATGACCGCACTTTCATGAAATTTTTAGATTAAACCGGCTCTAAACCTAACACTTTACGTCCGTTGATACTCGCAATATCAACCATTGCATCAAGATGTGGGAAACGGCAGCCCGCAGCCAGCAAGCTTAGTTCTTGCCATAAATCCCCTTCACAAAGTGGCACCATGTAATCACAGATATTATCGGTACCTAACGCGACTGTAATCCCTTCTGGAATCATTTCATCTGCCGGGGTCAACGCATTGTGGAAAGGCATCAAATCTTCTTTTCGATTACTATCAATCCATGCCATTGGACAAGCAATCATCATCATTTTTGCCTGACGCATTTTTTCATAAAGTTTATAACGATATTCTCTGCTATGTGCACCAATGGAAATACCATGGATAGCCACCACTCGACCTTCCATACCATGTTCAATGGTTTTATCGCAAAGCTGTTCGGTTTCTTTTTCTTTTGGAGAGTTGAATTGGTCCACATGCACATGACACATAATACCGCGAGATTTAGCCGCATCAAGTAAAATATCCATTGCTTCAAGGCCTCGGCCATAGTCAAGCTCATCGCGATAAGGCAAACCACCAATCATATCCACCATATCAGAGCCAATATCAAACCATTTGCGTGCTTCTGGCTCAATCACCCCTTTTAAGGTTTGATTCGCAAATTTTAAAATAATGTCATGCTTATAGACTTCGCGCGCTTTATGCGCAGCAATAATGGCTCGGTCTTCACAAATCGGGTCGATATCCACAAAAGTCCCAAATGCCGTCACCCCTTGGGAAATCATCAGCTCAATCGACTGACAGAAACGGGCGTAATAATCATCAACACTTGATGTACGTTTAACTTCGTCCACTAAATCCCATTTTTGTTGAAGATTACTATTGTGATAAATGCCAATTTTTTCAGGTGTCATTGTAAAAGCACGATCTGCGTGAGCGTGAGCATTGACCCAGCCACCTTTTTTAATGATTTCGTCTCGAATAAACGTTTTAAAGCTACGAACGTGATTTCTCATAATAACTCCGCCAAAAAAGAAAAGAAAAGAGAGACGAGAAGTGTATTAATTGAAAAGCAAGCCCAATAAGGATCTGCTCTATTGTGAATTGTTTGCAATGTTATGAAAAATTCGCAGATTTTAATTAATAACATCTTTTCAGTCTTTCAACTGAGTGCAAAGTATAAGATTTTAAGCACAAAAAAGCTATCTATTTATTGACAAAAGAACGCTCTTGTTTAAAGACATCTAAGAACAAGCCGAGCGGTGGACGGCTTGAAGATTGCTCAGTATAAGTGCGGTCAAATTTCTTATAGTTTCCTTTGCGATCAATATGATACTGTGTGCCATCCGGCTGAATAATGACATTCCAACGGAAATTCGACGCCAACACCCAAGGATCGCCATTAAGCTCAAATAAATTACGGCCTTGTGCATAATCCGAAACTGGATTTTTCACTTTAAAGATCGATGACATCAATGCTGGCAATAAATCGGTATGGCTTGTTAATTTTGTCACTTCTTGTACCGGCAAATCCTTCCAGTAAACAATAAATGGCACTTGGATTTCATCACGACCGAAATAGTTTTCTCGTGCTTTTTCATCCAGCTTATTAAACGTTGTACCATGCTCTGCCGTAATAATAACAATCGTATTATCTAAAGAGACTGATGCTAAAGTGTCATCAATTTGTTGATCAATCTCCGCAAGCGATTTGATGTAATTTTCTTCCGCTTGATCCGCAATATCTAAATCCACATAAGCAAACCAAGGTTTATCCTCTTTTAAGAGAGATAAAACACCATTTATCGCTTCTTTTGGCGAAGAATCTTTCACTTTAGGTAATTTCACATTACGGAACAAGGCTTGTTTAAATAAGCTATCTTTAAATGCCGTAGATGAATAAGCGACAAATTGATATTTCTCGTCTTGTAACTTTTTGATTAACACTGACGGCGTATGATTACTCAAAATACTGTCCGTATAATTTGCATTCAGCCCATAGAATAAGCCTACTAAGCCGGCATTATTCGTATTGCCGCTGCTGTAATGATTCGTAAATTGAGTAGAACTTGTGGCAAACTCAAACAATTTAGGCATTTTCTCGCTTGTTAGTGCATCATAACGTAAGCCTGAAACGGTAATCACAAGAATATTTGGTTTGTTTTCAACTTGCTCAAACTGAAGATCTTTTTTCGGATAATCAATTTTTAATGCATCCAAACGCCCTTCTTGCTCTAAACGCTGTGAGTATGTTTCCGCATTAATAAACCCTTGTTTTTCCAAAAAGGTTCTTGCGGTCATTGGATAAGAAAGTGGGAAGTTTGAACGCTGCATAGTAATCGGACGATATAAAAATGCATCCGCCCAAGCGTAAATTAAGTGTGTCGCGACAAACGTGGAAGTCAGCACTAATCCCACTTTCTTCAGCCATTTCTGACGTTCTAAGCTACGTAATTTTTCCCAACTCCAACGGGAGAAAAGCATTTGGATTAGCAAAATAATCGGCATTGGCGCAAAGAAAATTTGCCAATCCCGTGAGAGATCGCCCTTTTCAGGGTTCACTAACAAATTCCAAACAATAGAAGAAAGGTGGATATTAAAGCGGTTAAAAACTTCTGTATCAAACAGCAGTAAAGTGGTGCAAATCGTGGCAATAATTACCGTTAGTCCACGGAAAGTGCGGTGATTTTTGATGATGAAACTCAGCGGAAATATAACCAGCAAATACAAGGCAAAAACACAAAAACTGAAATGCCCTAATAAGCTGATAAAGAAATAAATTTTGCCGAGTAAGGTGTCTGGCCAGTCAATGAGAAAGGCATAACGACTACCAATAAGAATTGCGATAATAATGTTAAAAAAAGCAAACCAGTGTCCCCACGAAATTTTTCGTGAGGTTTCTTCACGGTATTCACGTCCGTTAAATTTGCTCTTTTTAAACCAAAACATTTTATTTTATTTTTACCGAATTCATTAGAGAGTTGGCAAAGGCTTGTGCTAATGCTTCACGCTGTGCGGCTGGCACGCTAGTGGTCAATAAATTACTGGCCATATTGCCTAAAGCGATAAGAGAAAGATCAACGGGTGCTTTGTGAGTTTCAAGTACGCTAATCATGTCGTTAATGATGGCATTAACTTGCCCATCGGAATACTTTGAATGTTGAGCCATTTGGAATGTTTAAGCCTGTTCTAAATACAAAAAAACTTCTCATATCATACCCGATAATTTGTCCAATCTGAATAATTTCTTTTTTCTTGCTTAAAAAGTGCGGTTATAATTTAAGGTAAATTTTACGAAGGAAAAAATTATGAGCATTACGGTTAATCAAATCGTGCTACATCAATTAGTTAAGCACGCTGAAAATGAAACGACTACCATGGAAAGCGTGTTGCGTGATGAACTTCTCACCATTACGCCGGAAGTCGAACAAATGATGTTGCAATTACATCAAGGTTACCAAAATAAAGGCAAAGCATTTGGTGTCTTCCAAGAGAATTCCATTTTTGCACAAGATCTAAATCGTTTATTAGAAAATGAAATCAACTTTTTAAATTTCAGCCAACAATCCACAAAATTATTAGCGCAAGAGCTAGGTAAATATAATTTTGCAGACAGCGGTACGCTTATCCTATGCCAATATAACTTTTTAGCGACGGATTACCTATTCATCGCACTATTAGATAGTCGTATCAGCATGTTAGTTGACGAAAATCTTGAAATTCGTCGTACGGAATATCTAGATATCACACAATTTGATATTGCTGCGCGAATTAACTTAACGGATTTACAAGTAAACGCAAACTCAAACCGTTATCTCACCTTCATTAAAGGTCGTGTTGGCCGTAAAATTAGTGACTTCTTTATGGATTTCTTAGGTGCAGAAGAAGGTTTAAATCCGCAAGTTCAAAACCAATACCTATTACAAGCAGTCAGTGACTACTGTGAACAAGGTGAATTGAACAAAGAACAAACTCAAGCAGTGAAAAAACAGGTATTTGAATACTGTAAAGGTCAATTAGCAAACGGCGATGAAATTGCCTTAACTGAACTTTCAGCGAATTTGCCGACTCTAAACGAACGCCCTTTTGTCACCTTTACAGAAGAGCAAGATTACGGCTTGGAGGAAACCATTCCACCAGTACGTTCAGCCTTAAAAACATTAACGAAATTTTCGGGTTCTGGTAAAGGTGTGACATTAAGTTTTGATGCGGATTTATTGAATAACCGTATTGAATGGGATCCACTCACAGATACTTTAACAATCAAAGGGATACCACCAAATCTGAAAGATCAACTTCAAAAAGCATTAAAGTGCGATAATTAATTTGGCAAGATCATAAAGTTTCGGTATCATTCGACATAACTTTGCAGTAAAAGGTAAAAAATATGCAATTAAGAACATTTTTAGGTGCAGTTGTTTTAGCATTAAGTTTAACTTCTTGTTCAACAGTGCAAAAAGTCGTTTATCGTATTGATGTTCCACAAGGTAACTATTTAGAAGCAGCGACTGTGGCGCAAGTTAAACCAGGCATGACCACACAACAAGTACAATATCTGCTTGGCACACCAGTTTTAATCGATCCTTATAGTAACCTAACTTGGTATTACGTGTTCTTACAACAACACTCTTACCAAAAACCTGAACAGCACACATTTACAGTGAAATTCGATCAAAACGGTTTAGTGAGCAGTGCAGAATTAGATAAGCCATTACCTGAAGTGGCAAAACAAGACGAAAATAATACTATTATCAGCACACCTGAAAATGCAGGTAAGAAAAGCTGGTGGAAATTCTGGTAATCATTAAAAAATAACACCTGCTTGTCATATCAAGCAGGTTCTTTGTATTACAAGGGAATGAAAATGTCAAAAATTCTATTAGTTGATGATGATATTGAACTAACAGATTTACTTGCGGAAGTTTTACGACTGACTGGTTTTGAAGTTGAAGTTGCCAATAATGGTCAAGAAGCGTTAGATAAACTGAATGCAAGCCACCAGTTAGTTTTATTAGATATTATGATGCCTGTATTAAACGGCATTGAAACACTCAAGAAAATTCGCCAAACATCAAATGTCCCTGTGATGATGCTTACCGCACGTGGTGAAGAGATCGATCGTGTTCTTGGATTAGAACTCGGCGCCGATGACTATTTACCAAAACCATTTAACGATCGTGAACTGGTTGCTCGTATTAAAGCCATTTTACGTCGTGCTACACCAGCAGAAAAAGAAAATACACAAAATTCGACCGCACTTTCATCAGAAGAAAATACATTAGAATTCTGTGGTTTAGTGCTTCATTCTGGTCTTCAACAAGCTTCTTATAACGGTCAAGATCTTGGTCTAACCGGCTCTGAATTTGCTCTACTTCATAAACTGGTACTTCGCCCTGGACAAATTGTCTCTCGCGAAGAATTAAGCATGAATGTACTTGGCAAACACCTTTCTCCTTTTGATCGCTCGATTGATATGCATATGTCAAACTTGCGCAAAAAACTCCCAGAAAGAGACAATGGCTTACCATGGCTGAAAACGCTACGTGGTCGTGGTTACTTGTTGGTTTGTGAATAATGCTTATCAAAAAATTTAGCTTAAATCAGCTCACGATACGCACATTTACTGTTTTTTGGTTGGCATTCTTTGCCATGACCGCACTTTTGGTCGCACTCCCTTATTTTGATAGCCGCTTATATTCTGACTTGAATCAAAATGAAATATCGAGCTACCAAAAGAAACTCGTTGAATCCATTCGTAATAATAGAATCACCGGTATTCTCGCTGGCGTACCTGTTCTTCCAACCGATAAATTTGACTCGGCTCGCCCTGTCATCATGACGCCGGAAAAAGAGATTTTTGGTGCTTTAGGCGAAGAAAGAATGCATATTGCTCAGTTTGCCCAAGAGTCCAGTAACTTTGCCCAACCACAACGTAAAACCTTTAAAGATATTCAAATTGCAGGCCCTTTTAAAGTCTATATTGGGGATGCTGAACAATCCTCCGAATTATTCTTTGTGTCTCGAGCAAATGGCCAACAAGAAATTTTACGGTATATGCTTGACCACCCTTGGGTCTTATTGCTCTTGACCTTAATTATTACAACGCCTTTACTTTGGTGGTTTACGCATACCATCGTCAAACCTATTACCAATTTACAAAAGGCGGCTAATAGCGTGGCGTTAGGAAACTTTAAGGTTGATAATGAATTAGCAAATCATGGTCCAGAAGAATTACGAGAAGTAGGACAAAGCTTTAACAAGATGTCGATTGCGATTGATAATCTGATTTCAAACCAACACAATCTGCTTTCATCTATTTCTCATGAATTAAAAACACCGTTGACGCGTTTGCAACTTTCCACTGCCCTGGTTCGTCATCAAACAGGGGATATTGAACCAGTTAAACGCATTGAGAAAGAAATACAACGAATGGATAAAATGATCAGCGAGTTGTTACTCATTTCTCGCCAACAAATGCATTCTCAAATGGAGCATAATTTATTTCCTATTAATCAGCTTTGGGATGATGTGATCAAAGATGCCTTATTTGAAGCTGAGCAGCGCAAGATCGCCTGCGATGTCAATATTTCTATTTTACATCCTGAAAAACATATGATTTACGGCAACCTAAGCTTGCTTACCAGTGCGATTGAAAACATTATTCGAAATGCACTGAAATATACGAAAGATCGTATTTTCTTAACCATTGATTTACATAAAAATGAGCAGGATGATAATTGCCTACAAATTCGAGTAGATGATAATGGCTTAGGCCTACCACCAGAAGAGTTTGATAAAATCTTTAAGCCATTCTATCGAGTCGATGAAACTAGAACTCGAGCCACTGGCGGAACGGGATTAGGTTTAACGATTGTCTATAATGTTGTAAATGAACACAATGGAAAAGTATGGGCTGAATCCAGCAATTTAGGTGGGCTTGCCGTCACGATTCAACTCCCATTGTGGAAACAACATTAATCTAAAATAAAAGGCGATATATTCATATCGCCTTTTTTCTTATTTAATTTTCACTCGTTTTAATCGCAATGCATTGGATAGCACCGAAAGTGAACTCATCGCCATGGCTGCCCCCGCCAAAACAGGGCTTAAGTAGCCTAATGCTGCAAGTGGAATACCTAACACATTATAAATCAAAGCAAAGAATAAATTTTGTTTGATATTCTTTAATGTTGCTCGGGAAATCATTAATCCATCAACTAACTGATCAACCGAATGTTGCATAAGCGTCGCCGATGCAGTTTGTTCTGCAACATCAGAACCCGATTTCATCGCAAAACTTACGTTAGCCATCGCTAATGCAGGTGCATCATTCACACCATCACCAACCATTGCCACCACTTTACCTTGCTGACGTAATGTTTCAATATAGGCAGCTTTATCACGTGGACTACAATTACCTCGTGCGGTTTTCACACCGACTTGTTGAGCAACATAATCAACAACAGATTGCTGATCGCCACTCATTATCACCACATCAATATTATGTTGGTGTAAGCGTTGAATCGCTTGCAAACTATCCTCTTTTAGACTGTCTGCTAGCGCAAATGCACCGATTGGACTGTTATCTACAGATACCGCAACAACACTCGCGATTTGCCAAATTTGAGGCATATTATCTGGTAAGGTTAATTCACAATAAGTCAGTTTACCGACTTTAACCAAACCAACTCCTTCAATGTGAGCAGATATACCCTGCCCCACTTCTGAATGAACCGAAAGTGCGGTCGGAATTTCAAGTGATTTTTCCTGTGCAGCCAGGACTATCGCTTTAGCTAAAGGATGATTGGCATTTTGCTCAACGGAAGCCGCAATGCGATATAAATCTTCCTCAGAATAGACCGCACTTTGTGGTTGCCAAACAGCGGCAATTTTGAGTTCTCCTTGAGTTATCGTTCCTGTTTTATCTAATACCACCGTATCCACATGCGCTGCCTCTTCCATGGATGCTGCATCTTTAAACCAAATCCCTGCATTGACTGCTTTCCCCATTCCCACCATTATGGCAGCAGGTGTAGCAAGTCCTAACGCACAAGGACAAGCGATAACTAACACGGCAACCGCATGAATTAAAGCGGTAACCCAATCACCTTTTATCCACCAGGTTAATCCAAATGTCATTACGGAAATCAATAACACGGTAGGCACAAATACAGCTGAAACTTTGTCAGCAAAACGAGCAATCGGTGCTTTTGTACCTTGCGCCTCTGAGAGCGCTTTCATCATATCGCCCAATAGCGTTTGCTGTCCGAGTTGATTAGCTCGATAAATAAGACTACCTTGTGTCACCATTGCCCCTGCAAGCACAGGGCTTTGAGACATTTTTTCTAATGGGTGAGATTCACCGGTTAAATGACTCTCATCGCACCAACCACTCCCCTGTTCAACTACGCCATCAGCTGCAATACGTTCACCTTGATTAGCTCGTAAAATATCGCCTATTTTTACTTGATCGAGAGGAATCGTTTCCCAACGATTTTCACGTTGAACACTGACTTGTTTTGGGGTGAGTTGTAATAATAGCCCTAAACTGTTTAAGCTTTGTTTCTTCGTTCTTTCCTCAAGAAATTTCCCAAGGCTGACGAAACCGATGACCATCACCGATACTTCAAAATAGACATGAGATGCGCCATCATGCCCGATTGACTGATAATAAAACAGCATAAAGACCGAATAGAGATAAATCACCAACGTACCAGTACTTACCAGTACATCCATATTGGCCAAACCACCTCGAATACTACCAATCGCACCTTTATAAAAAGGAATGGCTAACCAAAGTTGCACAATGCTCGCAAGAACAAATTGCCACATTGGTGGCATCATCCAAGAATGATGATTAAACATCATCCCGATCATTCCGATTAAAAAAGGAATGTTAATGAACAAAAGCAACCATAAACGCGGACTAATCTTCGTTTCATTAGGTGCGCTAGGCAGCACATTTTGCTTTAGAATGCCATTAAATCCCGCTTTTTGAATAATTGTCAAAATATCTTGTTCTGAAGCCTGAGATGAATCAAATACTACGTGCGCTTCCTCTGCCGCAAAATTCACGCCCGCGTCAGAGACAAAATCATTTCGATTCAACACCTTTTCAATCCGGTTAGCACAGGATTGACAGGTCATTCCCTCGATTTGAATGGCTATTTTTTTATTCTGTTGCATCAAAACCTGCTTCTTCAATTGTTTCAATTAATTGTGGAATACTAACCGCACTTTCATCAAAGGTAACCACTGCTTTACCATCATCAAGTGTTACTACGGCTTTTTCTACGCCATTAAGTTCTTCTAACACTCTTGTGACGCTTTTCACACAACCACCACAAGTCATTCCTGTTACATGTAATGTAATTGATTTCATATTTACTCCTTAATTATTGATATAGATTGAAATTGAGTTTACTATAAACCTTAACATAAGGTTAAGGTCAAGGATTTTTTATGAACATCAGTGAAGTGGCAAAATTAGTCGGTTTATCAAGTAAACAAATTCGGGATTATGAAAAGTCCGGCTTATTAAAACCAGCACAGCGAAGCCTTTCCGGTTATCGCCATTATGAAGAAAAGGATTTAGAACGACTACGTTTTATTCGTCACTCTCGAGATGTTGGGTTTCCACTCCAACAAATTCACCAACTTTTGCAATTACAGGATAATCCCAATCGTAGTAGCCGAGAAGTTAAAGCACTTACGACGCAGCATATTAAAACATTGAATGAGCAAATTCATCACTTGCAAAAAATGGTAGAGGAATTGGAACGATGGCATAACGCTTGTCAGGGCAATGATTACCCTGAATGCAGTATTTTGGAAGGATTAAAAGGATAAAATTAATATTCCCAGCTTTCAGGATCGATGCCTAAATCACGCATGATCTCTTTGGCATTTTCAGGAATCTCATCATGGCGTTCCTTCATTAAATCTGCATCAGTCGGTAATGGCTGCCCCGTAAAAGCATGCAAAAATGCCTCACAAAGCAATTCACTATTTGTTGCATGGCGCAAACTTTTCAGCTGACGACGCGTGCGCTCATTCGTCAAAATTTCCAATACTTTAATTGGAATAGACACTGTAATTTTTTTGACTTGCTCGCTCTTTTTGCCATGCTCTGCATAAGGGCTAATATATTTGCCATCCCAGTTTGCCATAATGCACCTTAAATAACCTGATAATTTATCCGTATTTTAATGAAAAATAAGCAAAATGACAATCTAGACGGCTAAAAGTATAGCATGCTATTTCCCTTACATTCACTTACAAACATTTACAATAATTTGCAGAACTAAAAACCATTACCTTTGACTAAATGCCTGTTGCATTCGCAATACATTATTGTTATTTGAAGATAACGACATGTTTAATATTGAGGTCTATTATGTCAAAAAAACTTTTTGCTGAATTCTTCGGCACATTTTGGTTAGTGTTTGGTGGTTGTGGTAGTGCAATCTTTGCCGCTTCCGTCAACCTAGGTATCGGTTATGTAGGCGTTGCATTTGCGTTTGGTTTAACCGTATTAACCATGGCTTATGCTGTAGGTCACATTTCTGGTGGTCACTTTAACCCAGCTGTAACACTTGGTTTAGTGGCAGGCGGTCGTTTCTCTGCGAAAGATGCTCTTCCATACATCGTTTCTCAAGTAGTTGGTGGTTTAGTAGCGGGTGCTGCACTTTATCTTATCGCATCAGGTAAAGCGAGCTTTGATGTGACTGCAGGTTTTGCATCTAATGGCTACGGCGAACACTCTCCTGAAGGTTATTCTTTAGAAGCGGTATTCGTAGCAGAAGTATTATTGACTGCATTCTTCTTATTAATCATCATGGGTTCAACTCATAAAAATGCAGCTGCAGGTTTTGCGCCAATCGCAATTGGTTTAGGTTTAACGTTAATCCACTTAATCAGCATTCCTGTATCAAATACCTCAGTAAACCCGGCGCGTAGTACTGCAGTTGCGGTATTCCAAGGTTCTTGGGCAATCGACCAATTATGGTTATTCTGGGTTGCGCCAATTATCGGTGGTATTTTAGGTGGTATTATCTACCGCACTTTATTAGCGAAAAATAACTAAGATTTCGTTTCATAGAAAAAGAAGAAGGCATCACCACAATGCCTTCTTTTTCATCTTTTATATTGTGTAATCCAAATATATAAATAAAAACCACCTTTCGGTGGTTTCAGTCAATTATAAGGTTTTTGCAAGATCTTTTAGGAAAGCTTTAAACTCTTTCCCTAATTTATCATGACGAAGACCATATTCTACAAAAGCTTCCATATAGCCAATCTTGTCACCACAGTCAAAGCTTCTGCCTGTCATATGGAACGCTTCAACGGTCTCTTTCTCAATAAGCATATCGATCGCATCCGTTAATTGGATTTCATCACCCACGCCAACAGGTGTTTTTTCTAATAAATCCCAAATCGCAGCAGAGAACACATAACGACCTACAACGGCAAGATTTGATGGAGCCTCTTCCACAGATGGTTTTTCAACAATGCTGTTAATTTTAACGCTATCGCCACCTTTCAATTCTATGCCACCACAATCCGCAATACCATAACTACTCACTTCATCAGCAGCAACAGGCGCTACCATAATTTGGCTTGCTTGTGTTTCTTTAAAACGTTTGATCATCGCGGAAAGATTTTCTTTCTTTTGATTTGCCGTAAAATCCGCTAAAAGCACATCAGGCAACACCACTGCAAACGGCTCGTTTCCAACGACAGGACGACCACATAACACCGCATGCCCCAAGCCTTTCGCATTCCCTTGACGAACATGCATGATCGTTACATCTTTAGGACAAATAGAACGAACCTCTTCCAAAAGTTGACGTTTAACACGTTTCTCAAGCATTGTTTCCAACTCAAAAGACGTATCAAAGTGGTTTTCAATCGCATTTTTAGAAGAATGTGTAACTAACACGATTTCTTTAATTCCTGCTGCAACACACTCATTCACAACATATTGAATAAGTGGTTTATCCACAAGCGTTAACATTTCTTTTGGAATCGCTTTTGTTGCTGGCAACATACGGGTGCCTAGACCAGCTACGGGAATAATTGCTTTCATTGATTTTCCTTTTTGTTTAAATATCCAATGACCACACTTCTGTAACACAAAAGTGCGGTCATTATTTATTAAATTTTGATAGATTTAAGTTGGAAAAGTTCCTTCTCTACCTTTATAACTCAAATTCCGTTATTTTTAAAATCTTGCAAACCAATGGGTTTAATTTTTTGAAAAACGTTAATTAAATTATAAATAGAATGTAAAACATTCATAAAACTCGTTGGTCTAAGATGCCCCATCTATATGTTCATCTTTTGACTGCAGAATTCGTTGGTAAATTTCCTCTCGGTGAACGGATACTTCTTTAGGCGCTTGCACACCGAGTTTGACTTGGTTTCCACGTACACTCAAAACCGTGATAGAAATATCGTCTCCAATGAGAACACTTTCGCCAACTTTTCGAGTTAAGATTAACATCTTTTATCTCCTTAGTTTGCATTTATTAGATATCCCTATCAATCAAGTAAAGATCGGCATCCCACCGACCTGCTTGTACTACAGATTATTGCTTAACCAGTTTTGTGCGACAGTTAATGCTAGATTCACATTTTCTGGTTGGGAGCCTCCTGCCATTGCCATATCAGGGCGACCACCGCCTTTCCCACCAACTTGCTGAGCCATTAAATTCACTAGCTCACCAGCCTTCACTTTAGTAGTTAAATCGCTTGTTACGCCAACGACGAGGTTGACTTTATCATCTAAAATAGATGCAAATACAATTACGCCTGAACCAAGTTGATTTTTTAAATCATCAACCATCACACGTAACGATTTAGTTTCAATTCCGTCTAGTTGATGTACGATTACAGAAACATTATTAATTTTAACCGCACTTTTCACTAAATCGGACCCTGCTTGCATTGCGGCTTTTTCTTTTAATCCTTGTAATTCTTTTTCCGCTTTCTTCGCTTTATCTTGAAGTTGCTGAATTTTCTCAACAAGGGTATTAACGTCAGATTTAAATAAATCTGCACTTTGAGTAAGAATACGTTGTTGGTTATGTAACCAATTAATTGCATTTTCACCCGTTACCGCTTCAATACGACGAATACCTGCTGCAACTGCAGTTTCCGCCACAATTTTAAATAAACCGATATCACCGGTACGTTTAGCATGAATGCCACCACAAAGTTCAACAGAGAAATCTCCCATTGTTAAAACACGTACCACATCAGCATATTTTTCACCGAATAACGCCATTGCACCTTTCGCTTTTGCCGCTTCGATATCCATTACGTCCGTTTGAACTACAAAATTCTCACGCACTTTTTGGTTTACCAACGTTTCAATTTCATTAAGCTGTGCTTTGGTAATCGCTTCCGGATGAGCAAAGTCAAAACGTAATGCAGTATCAGACACTAACGATCCTTTTTGCACTACATGGTGACCTAAAACTTGACGCAATGCGGCGTGTAATAAGTGTGTTGCAGAATGGTTAAGTGACGTTTGATGACGTCTTGCTGCATCCACAACCGCATTGACTGTTTGTCCGACTTTTAAACTGCCTTGTTCTAACTCACCAATATGACCGAATACTTGACCATATTTTTGAGTATCTTTTACATTAAACTGAATACCTGGAGAGGTTAAATAACCACTGTCACCAATTTGGCCACCCGATTCCGCATAGAATGGCGTGTTTTCTAAAATGACGACAGCACTCTGGCCTACAGTAATACTGTCTACTGATTTCCCATCATGGAAAAGTGCGGTCACTTTGGATAAAGATTCTGATTCAGTATAACCTTCAAATTTCGTTTCACCTTCTACACGAATAACATTGTTGTAATCCATGCCGAATTGGCTTGCAGATTGTGCGCGTAAACGTTGTGCTTCCATTTCACGCTCAAAACCTGCTTCATCAATTGCGATATCACGCTCACGACATACGTCTGCAGTTAAATCAAGTGGGAAGCCATAAGTATCATAAAGTTTAAAGGCAACTTCACCTGATAACACACCATCTTTCACTTGAGCAAGCGCATCGTCTAATAAGCTTAATCCGCGCTCTAATGTGCGAGCAAATTGTTCTTCTTCTAAACGAAGTAATTTTTCAACATTGGCTTGTTTTTCTTTAACTTCTTTGCCTGCTTCCGCCATAACTTCAATTAAAGTCGGCACAAGTTTATAGAAGAAGGCTTCTTTTGCCCCTAACAAGTGGCCATGACGTACTGCACGACGAATAATACGACGCAATACATAACCGCGACCTTCATTTGATGGAATCACGCCATCTGCAATTAAATATGCACAAGAACGAATGTGGTCTGCAATTACGCGTAATGATTTATTGGTTAAATCTGTTGTTCCTACGATTTCTGCTGTTTTTGCAATTAATTTTTGGAAAATATCGATCTCATAGTTAGAGTTTACATGCTGTAATACAGCAGAAATACGCTCTAAACCCATCCCCGTATCAACCGATGGACGTGGTAATTTTTCCATTGTGCCGTCTGCTTGACGGTTAAATTGCATGAACACCACGTTCCAAATTTCGATATAGCGATCGCCATCTTCTTCTGGAGAGCCTGGAGGACCTCCCCAAATGTGATCACCGTGATCGTAGAAAATTTCAGTACATGGGCCACAAGGACCGGTATCACCCATTGCCCAGAAGTTATCTGATGCATAAGGCGCACCTTTGTTATCACCGATACGAATAATACGCTCTGCTGGCACACCAACTTCTTTATGCCAAATATCATAAGCTTCATTATCGGTTTCATATACGGTTACCCATAATTTTTCTTTTGGTAAACCGAGCCATTGTGGAGAGGTTAAGAACTCCCACGCAAAATTAATCGCATCATGTTTGAAATAGTCACCAAAGCTGAAGTTACCGAGCATTTCAAAGAAAGTATGGTGACGCGCCGTATAACCGACATTTTCTAAGTCATTATGCTTACCACCTGCGCGCACACAACGTTGTGCAGTTGTCGCACGTGAGTAAGGACGTTTGTCCATACCAAGGAACACGTCTTTAAATTGGTTCATACCGGCATTGGTAAAAAGCAATGTCGGATCATTTTCAGGTACAAGTGAACTACTTGCGACAACCTGATGCCCCTTGCTATGGAAAAAATCAAGGAATGACTGTCTAATTTCTGCTGTTGTTTTCATTGATAAAACCTTGTGTCTCTATCTCGATCACGATTTGTAAAATAAGCTCACTATTCTTGCATATTTTGACCTAGAGAAAAAGGCTTTTTCACTGATCTTAAAAAAGAAAACCGCACTCTACTGCATTGATTGAGAAGTGCGGTTAAAATTTACGTTATTTTAATAGGACTAAAATAATTTTTGCTCACTATTCGTCGCGAAGTGGCACAACCAACATATCAATTTTAATGGTATTCATCACTTGACGTGTTGAAGACATTAATTTACTCCAAAAATCTTGGTGATGACCTGTCACTAGTAGATCTACATCATACTGATCAATAGCATCTGTCAAAACTTGACCTAAATCACCGCTACCGCTCAATTTTTCTTTTATTGGATAACCCGCATGTTCCGCTAAATTAATTAGCGCTTTTTGGGTTTCGCTCGAGATTCTATCTTGCATTGATGACATATTGACATCAATTAAACCAGTATAGAGATCCGAGAAGTTTACATCTACATGAATAATGGAAAGTTGCGCATCATTACGTTTTGCAATTCCCACGGCTTTTTTGAGTAGAAATTCACTTTCGTCAGAAAGATCTACCGCAACTAAAACGTGTTTGTACATAATCGACTCCTTACTGATTTGATCGGTCTTTTTTATCTAACAGTATATTAGCACCTTAACTGCACAAAAAACTTGCACTAGATCACAATTTTGAGAATTCTTCTCAATTTTTCATTAAATTTTCAATGTCATCGATTTCTTTTGGAGCCGCCGCTGTCAGATCTTTGTTGCCATATTCAGTCATCAACAAGTTATCTTCAATACGCACACCAATGCCTTTATATTGAGCTGGCACATCCGCCTCTTCTGAAATATAAATACCTGGCTCAACAGTAATGATCATTCCCACTTCAAGCGTGCGACTACGATCATCGTCATAGCGACCAACATCGTGCACATCTAAACCAAGCCAATGACCTAAACCATGCATATAAAATTGGCGATAAGCTTTTTCTTCGATCAACTTATCCACATCCCCTTTCAGAATGCCTAAATCCACCAAGCCTTGAGTTTTAATACGAATTACTTCGTCATTTGCCAGTTTAATTGAATTACCAGGCACTAATAGCTCAATCGCACGTTTTTGCGCTTTTAAGACTAATTCATAAATCTCACGTTGTGGCTGGGTAAATTTACCATTTACAGGGAACGTACGCGTGATATCGCCTGCATACATAGCAAACTCACAGCCTGCATCAATTAATACAAGATCGCCATCTTTTAATGGTTGATCATTTTCGGTGTAATGCAAAATACAGGCATTATCGCCCCCGGCAATAATGGAATTGTAAGACGGGAATCTTGCTCCGTGACGATTAAATTCATGCAGAATTTCGCTTTCAATTTCATATTCAAAACGATTTGGACGAGTCACTTGCATCGCTTTAATATGCCCGAACGCAGTAATCTGTCCCGCTTGCTGCATTAAGCGAATTTCATTCGGTGATTTGATTAAGCGCATTTCACTTAACATCGGCTGCCAATCAAAAACAGCGTAAAATTTCACTGCACTTTCGGCTAATAATTTATCCCCCCAAGGATGGCGATCTGCCACATGATAAAGTGCGGTCAATTTTTCCGTTAATTTTGGAAATTTGGCTTTAAAATCATCGATAGAATAGGCTTCATCGACATTGAGTTTTTGCGGTGCGCGTTCAACACCTAATCGGCGACCATTCCACGTTTCAAGCAAAGGATCTCGCGGACGAAGAAATACAACCGCCTTTTCTGCATCTTCCGTTTTAATCAATAACAATGCAGCATTTGGCTCATTAAAACCTGTTAAATACCAGAAGTAACTGTCTTGACGGAAAGGAAAATCGCAGTCGTTATTACGACGTTTTTCAATTTCGGAAAATAGCAACAAGGCAGAATTTGGCTGCATTTGTGCGAACACTTTTTGACGACGTTCAGTAAATTCCTCTTGCGGTAATGCCGCCATATATGCGAGATCCATGTTTCGCTCCTTTTAATGTAATATCGGTTTTATTTCTTGCGCATCATCGTTGAAATGGGTGTAAAACAGCATTGCAATGGTGCGAACATATTCAATGATTTCTTCTAGGGCTTCAGCAAGTTCTTCTTCGTCATCATTTTCCTCATAACCAAGCTGACAAATATCTTGTAAATCATCTACCGCTTCGCCAATTTCACCTTTTTCTTTATCCAACTCTGCTTGAACAAGACCTAAGCCCAGTAAAAATTGGTTTGCCCAGTCAGATAAACTGTCTGCACGGGCAAACACGCTCTCATCTTCTGTTAAGCCCAATTCAAAATCAAACCCTTCTACGTCCCCTAAGGTTTTACCTATCTGTTCATAGATTTCGGTAATTGGCTGAATTAATGCGGTTGGATAGGCGTGGTTATCGTTACTGAATTGATATAAAAGTGGTAACCAGCTTTGATCTTTCAGTCCACCACAAATTAAGCCACTCAAAAAACCATGTAATTCAGTTGCATTAATACCGATACCGGCAGATTTGAGTTGTTGATTAAGTTCAGTTTGGGAAATTGTCATTGTTATACCTATAAAATCATCGAAAACCATTAAAGTGTAGCACCACACAAATAAAAATGCGATCGCATTTCTATAAAGAAAAACGATCGCACTTTCTTTCGCAAAGGGGAATTACATCATTCCACCCATGCCTCCCATACCGCCCATTCCTGCAGCACCTAAATCGGCTTTATCATCTTTTGGAAGATCGGTCACCATACATTCTGTGGTAATCATTAAGCCCGCTACAGAAGCGGCGAATTGTAACGCAGAACGAGTGACTTTAGTTGGATCTAAAATACCCATTTCGATCATATCACCGTACTGTTCGGTTCCTGCGTTATAACCGAAGTTACCTTCTCCATTTTTAACCGCACTTGCTACAACAGATGCTTCTTCACCTGCGTTAGTGACGATTTGACGAAGTGGCGCTTCCATTGCACGTAATGCAAGTTTGATACCGACATCTTGTTCTTCGTTATCACCTTTTAAGGTTGCCGCTACTTTGGTTGCAGCACGAACTAATGCAACACCACCACCCGCAACGATACCTTCTTCAACCGCAGCACGTGTTGCGTGTAATGCATCATCCACACGATCTTTTTTCTCTTTCATTTCAACTTCAGTTGCTGCACCGACTTTGATTACAGCCACACCACCGGCAAGTTTAGCTACGCGCTCTTGAAGTTTTTCTTTGTCATAATCAGAAGTTGATTCTTCGATTTGCTGACGAATTTGAGCCACACGACCTTTAATTTGTGCATCATCCCCCACACCATCGATAATCGTGGTATTGTCTTTGTTGATGACAACACGTTTCGCTTGGCCTAAATCTTCTAATGTCGCTTTTTCAAGTTCCATACCGATTTCTTCAGAAATCACAGTACCAGCAGTTAAGATCGCAATATCTTGTAACATTGCTTTACGGCGATCACCAAAGCCTGGCGCTTTCACTGCTGCCACTTTTACGATACCGCGCATGGTGTTCACAACTAAAGTTGCAAGCGCTTCACCTTCAATATCTTCAGCGATAATTAATAATGGTTTACCCGCTTTTGCGACACCTTCTAATACTGGAAGTAATTCGCGAATGTTTGATACTTTTTTATCTACTAAAAGAATGTATGGGTTATCTAATTCAACAGTTGCCGTTTCTGGTTTGTTGATGAAATAAGGTGATAAGTAACCACGATCGAACTGCATCCCTTCTACAACCGCTAATTCATCGTCAAGACCTGTACCGTCTTCTACGGTGATCACGCCTTCTTTACCTACTTTTTCCATTGCTTGAGCAATTAATTGACCTACAATGCTGTCAGAGTTAGCAGAAATTGTACCAACTTGTTCAATCTCTTTAGAGGTTTCACAAGGTTTAGATAAATTTTTAAGCTCAGAAACAACCGCACTTACCGCTTTATCGATACCGCGTTTTAAATCCATTGGGTTCATGCCCGCAGCTACCGCTTTTAAGCCTTCATTTACGATAGCTTGAGCTAGAACTGTCGCAGTCGTTGTACCGTCACCTGCTGCATCATTGGCTTTAGAGGCAACCTCTTTCACCATTTGCGCACCCATATTTTCAAATTTATCTTCTAATTCAATTTCACGTGCGACAGATACACCATCTTTAGTGATGGTTGGTGCACCAAATGATTTATCTAAAATGACATTACGACCTTTAGGGCCAAGGGTCACCTTTACTGCATCTGCTAATACATTCACGCCTTTTAGCATTTTTACGCGTGCATCATTACCAAATTTTACGTCTTTTGCTGCCATTTTCTTTTTTCCTTAATTTAAATTATTCCACAATCGCCAAAATATCGTTTTCAGAAATGATTAACACTTCTTCACCATCGATTTTTTCACTTTTCACGCCATAACCATCATTGAAAATGACTGTATCGCCAACTTTTACATCTAAAGGCTGAACGGTACCATTTTCCAAAATACGACCTTTACCCACTGCCAATACTTTCGCACGGGTTGATTTAGTCGCCGCTGAACCGGTTAATACGATACCGCCAGCTGAACGAGTTTCTACTTCTTCACGTTTAATGATTACACGATCGTGTAAAGGACGAATATTCATGATTAATTTCCTTCTTATTAAAATAAAGTGTTTTAAATGTGGGGATAACTTTTTCGGTTTCAAGGGGATAAATAAAAAAATTTCACCCTAAAAAAATTTATGCGAGAAATGAAAATATCTCTTATACGTCTTATTTGAAATGTGATCCATGTCAAATTTATTTTCTATGTAAATTCCTATAATTACCTCAAATTAATTAACAACCAAAAAAGGTGATTAAAATGACTCAATACAGAAAAGAAGTGGATTTATTAGGTGAACGTGATGTGCCAGCTGATGCATACTGGGGTATCCATACCTTAAGAGCGGTTGAAAACTTCAATATTTCTAATGTAACCATTTCTGATGTACCGGAATTTGTTCGCGGCATGGTAATGGTTAAAAAAGCGACTGCCCTAGCGAATGGTGAATTAGGTGCTATTCCAAGTGATATTGCAAAAGCGATTGTAGCTGCTTGTGATGAAATTCTTACCACGGGGAAATGCTTAGATCAATTCCCATCTGATGTATATCAAGGTGGTGCGGGTACTTCTGTCAATATGAATACCAACGAAGTAGTTGCTAACCTCGCGCTTGAAAAAATTGGTCATAAAAAAGGTGAATATGATGTTATTAACCCAATGGACCACGTGAACGCTAGCCAATCTACCAACGATGCATATCCTACCGGTTTCCGTATTGCGGTATATAACAGCATTTTAAAACTTATCGACAAAATCCAATACTTACATGATGGTTTCGATAATAAAGCAAAAGAATTTGCTAAAATTTTAAAAATGGGTCGTACTCAATTACAAGATGCTGTACCTATGACGGTTGGTCAAGAGTTTAAAGCCTTTGCTGTATTACTTGAAGAAGAAGTACGTAACTTAAAACGCACCGCTGAGTTACTCCTTGAAGTCAACCTTGGTGCAACAGCAATCGGTACTGGTTTAAATACACCAAAAGGTTATACAGAATTAGTAGTAAAACACCTTGCTGAGGTAACTGGATTACCTTGCGTTCCTGCTGAAAACTTAATTGAAGCAACATCTGACTGTGGTGCTTATGTCATGGTTCATGGTGCATTAAAACGTACCGCAGTAAAACTATCTAAAGTATGTAACGACTTACGTTTACTCTCTTCTGGTCCACGTGCAGGTATTAAAGAAATTAACTTACCTGAATTACAAGCAGGTTCTTCTATCATGCCTGCAAAAGTAAACCCAGTTATTCCAGAAGTGGTGAACCAAGTATGCTTTAAAGTAATTGGTAACGATACTACCGTTACTTTCGCATCTGAAGCGGGTCAATTACAATTAAACGTAATGGAACCAGTGATTGGTCAAGCGATGTTTGAATCTATCGACATCTTAACCAATGCTTGCGTGAACTTACGCGATAAATGTGTAGACGGTATTACGGTAAACAAAGAAATTTGTGAAAACTATGTATTTAACTCAATCGGTATCGTGACTTACTTGAATCCATTTATCGGTCACCATAATGGCGACTTAGTGGGTAAAATCTGTGCTCAAACCGGTAAAGGCGTACGTGAAGTGGTATTAGAAAAAGGTTTATTAACAGCAGAACAATTGGATGACATTCTTTCTGTAGAAAACTTAATGAACCCAACTTACAAAGCAAAATTAAATAAATAATCTCGCTGAGGTATAAAAAGAGCGGTCAATTTTGACCGCTCTTTTGTTTAATCTAAAACTAAATCTATTATTTATATCCATAGATTCGAGCAAAATTATCTACACTAGGATCTTTTTGCCAATGATATTCGGTGTGGTTAGCGATGTCTTGAGCCAAGTCATTGCCGTAATAATCAGCAATAAACCCAAGCGCCATATCCATACCAGCAGAAACGCCTGATGAAGTGTAAAACTTGCCCTCTTTCACCCATCTTGCAACAGGTTCCCATTTTACAGCTTGACAACATTGTTTTACCCATTCAAAAGATTTTTTATTAGAAGTCGCTTTTAAACTATCTAATCTCCCCGTACAAGCCAATAATACTGAACCTGTACAAACACTGAGACAAACCTCTGACTCATCAATCCATTTACCAAGCTGATTAATAAATTGTTCATCGTTTACTAACTGACGAGTTCCCTGTCCTCCAACAACCAATAACACACTATGAGGTAATAAATGTTCTAGCTTTTCTGTTTCAATATAAAATCCTTGCTTACTACGAATTAATCCACCAACTTGGGATACATAGTGAAGCTTACCATTAGGGACTCTTGCTAAAAACTCAACAGGTCCCATTAAATCTAACGTTTCATAATCATCAAAGATAAGGCAATAAATATCCATTTTATATTATTCAATCTTAAAAATCTTTCAAGGTCACTACTCTTCTATGCCTAGCGCCTTCTTCACAGGTGAAAAACTTCGACGATACTCCGGTAAAGGCCCCAGTTCCGCTAACTTTTCTAAGTGTAATTTGGTCGGATATCCTTTATGTTGAGCAAAAGCATAGTCAGGATGTTTTTTATCTAACGCTTCCATTTCCTGATCGCGCGCGACTTTTGCCAAAATAGAGGCGGCGCTAATTTCAGCCACTAGTGAATCCCCTTTCACTACCGCTTGAGCAGGTAAATTAAGGTTAGGCGGAACACGATTGCCATCAACCAACACAAAGTGCGGTTGAATTTTTAAGGCTTTTACTGCTCGTTCCATAGCTAACATAGAGGCATGAAGAATATTTAGTTCATCGATCTCAGCTGGCTCTGCTCGTCCCATTGCCCAAGCTAAGGCTTTCTCTTTAATTTCTGCAGCCAGTGCAAGACGTTTTTTCTCGCTGAGCTTTTTAGAATCTGCCAGTCCAGTAATCGGATTATTCGGATCTAAGATCACTGCAGCCGTTACAACTGCTCCTACTAAAGGGCCACGTCCAACCTCATCCACCCCTGCAAATAATTGATAACCTTCAGGATAAACAAAATCAGTCATGTTTTTGCTCCAATAAATCAACCACAGCTTGTGCTGCTTGGCTATCCGCATCACATTGAATTAATTTATGCAGCTCTGTAAAACGTTGAATTAAAATACTGCGAGATTTGACCGCGCTTTCATCATCACCCAAATACTGAGCAAGTTGTTCTGCTAATTTTTGCGGTACGCAATCTTCCTGAATCATTTCTGGTACAAGCATTTCATTCGCTAATAAATTAGGTAATGAAATATATTTTGTTTTGACTAATCGTTTTGCCAAGAAATACGTGAACGGTTTCATTCGATAGCCCACCACCATTGGCGATTTACACAACATCGCCTCAAGTGCTGCGGTACCTGAAGCAAGTAAAGTTGCTTCGGCAGCAATCATCACTTGGCGAGCTTTACCATCAATTAAATGTATATCAAGATCAGGAGCAATCTGAGCCTTTATTTCCTCAAATTGCTGGCGACGTTTTTCATTCACCAAAGGAACTAAAAACTGCAAGTCTGGATATTTTTCTTTTAATAACAAAGCGGTCTTTAGAAATGGCTCTGTCAGAAACCCAACTTCACTACCTCGACTCCCCACTAAAATGGCAAGATAACGTCCTTTTTCATCAATACCTAAGGTCTGACAAGCTTCCGTTCTATTTGGTTTTAATGGAATCGCATCTGCCATAGTATGACCAATAAAACGGCAAGGCACATTGAAACGATCATAAAAGGCTTTTTCAAAAGGAAGAAAAGCTAATACTTGATGGGTTGCTTTAGCAATTTTATAAATACGATTTTGACGCCAAGCCCATACAGATGGGCTCACGTAATGAATGGTTTTAATCCCTTTTTCTTTTAATTTCAGTTCAACGGTAAGATTAAAATCCGGTGCATCAATACCGATAAATACATCCGGTTTAATAGTAGAAAGTTGCTCGATAATACTGCGACGAATTTTTAGCAATCGAGGCAAATGCTTGAGAACTTCTACTAGCCCCATGACAGAGAGCTCTTCCATATCAAAAAAGCTTTCAAAGCCTTGAGCAATCATTCGCTCTCCACCAATCCCGACAAATTTAGCTTGCGGATAGTGGCGTTTAAGCGCCTGAATGAGACCTGCGCCAAGAATATCACCAGAGACTTCGCCGGCAATGATCGCAATAGTCGGATTTTCTTTAATCATTAAATTTATCCTAAAAAACGACCGCACTTTGAACAAATCATAGTGCGGTCTCTTTGTTATTCATCATTTTCTCTTAACGAGAAAAAACGTTAATTAACGAATAATGCCACGAGTAGAACGTTTGAAGAACTCCACAAAGAAACTAATTGCAGATTCAGTTTGTGCAATTTGTTCAATTTCAGGCAATACTTCTTCAAGGGTTTTACCACTGCGGTAAATCATTTTATATACGTTACGAATCGCGTGCATGGTTGGTTTATCAAAACCACGACGTTTTAATCCTTCAAGGTTAACACCAAAAGGTTGTGCATGGTTACCTTGAGCCATTACATAAGGCGGCACATCTTGGCTAACCATAGAACCACCACCTAGCATAACGTGTGCTCCTACAATCACAAATTGGTGAATCGCAGACATCCCACCAACAATCACAAAATCATCTAATTCAACATGACCAGCAAGTGTTGCGTTATTTGCTAAGATACAGTTATTCTTGATTTGGCAATCATGCGCAACATGTACGTTTACCATGAGTAAATTGTTATTACCAATACGGGTGACACCACCACCTTGGATAGTGCCACGATGAATTGTCACATGCTCACGAATACGGTTTCCATTACCAATAATGGTTTTTGTTGCTTCGCCCTTATATTTTAAATCTTGGTTGACTTCACCAATGCTAGCGAATTGATAAATCTGGTTATCTTCACCAATCACGGTGTCACCTTTCACAACAATGTGAGAATTTAAAACAGTACGTGCTTTAATCTCAACACTTCCTTCAATAATACAAAAAGGACCGATAACAACGTCTTCGCCAATAACTGCGCCATCAGCAACAAGCGCGGTCGGGTGAATTTTTGCACTTGGGTGGATCATACTTACCCCTTAATTTTCTTTAATTATCGACGAGCACACATTAATTTGGCTTCACAAGCTACTTCACCGTTTACGGTTGCAATACCCGTGAATGCTGTAATACCACGACGTTCTTTAATCACTTGAACGTTCAATTCCATTTGATCTCCAGGTAATACTGGGCGTTTGAAACGCGCTTCATCAATACCGGCGAAATAGAATAATTCGCCACCTTTTAATTTATGGGTTTTAAATGCAAGTAATCCCATTGCTTGTGCCAAAGCTTCAAGAATTAACACACCAGGTAAAATCGGCTCACTCGGGAAATGACCAGTAAAGCAAGGTTCGTTTACACTGATATTTTTAATTGCTTTTAACCACTCACCTTCTTTGTAGTCCAACACGCGATCCACTAATAAAAATGGATAACGATGTGGCAATAAGGTCATAATTTCTTTTGCTTCAATTACTTTACTTACTTGATTCTCTGACACGTCTAATACCTTTAAAATAAATAATAATAAAACATTGGAATTATACGATATTTCTGTATAAAAATAAAACGCACCCTAGGGTACGTTTTAAAAATCTTAGCCAAGTTTTTTCTCAAGGGCTTTCAGTCGTTTATTCATACCATCAATCCCCAGGGTAAGTGTGGCTGTTTTTCGCCACTCTTTATTGGTTTGTAATGGGATACCCGATGAGTAAACGCCTGGTTCAGTAATTGGGCGCATTACCATCCCCATGCCTGTTACTGTGACTTTATCGCAGATTTCCATGTGGCCATTGATCACACTTGCTCCGCCAATTAAACAATAACGCCCCACTTTTAGGCTACCGGCCATAATGACACCGCCAGCTACTGCTGTACCTGTGCCGATATGAACGTTATGCGCAATTTGACAAAGGTTATCAATGATGACGTTATCTTCAATGACTGTCGCGTCTAAGGCGCCACGGTCAATACAAGTGCAAGCACCAATTTCGACATTATTACCAATGATCACTTGACCAACTTGTGGAATTTTCACCCAGCGACCACGATCATTTGCATAACCAAAACCATCACTACCAATCACAGCACCTGATTGAATTAAGCAATTTTGTCCAATTTCTACTTCATGATAAACGCTTACATTTGCCCAAAGCTGTGTACCTGCACCAATTTTGGTGAATTTACCTACAAAACAACCGGCGCCAATAATCACGTTATCGCCTAATACAACACCTTCTTCAATAACGGCATTTGCACCAATTGATACATTTTCACCAATTGAAGCTTTTTCAGAAATAACCGCACTTGGGTGGATATTTTGAGCCGCTTTCGGGGTAGTATCCATATATTGAGCTAATACTGCATAAGCAACATAAGGATCTTTAACGATAAGTAAATTACTTTCAGGTGAGCAAAATTCCACATCCGCTTCAGACACCACAAGAATACCTGCTTTAGATTCTGCTAATAAAGGGCGAAATTTTGCATTAGAAATGAACGTAAGCTGATTTGCTTCAGCTTTTGAAAGAGCAGCAATACCATTAACGACAACGTCGGCGTTACCGCGAAGGGTGCCGCCGACTTTTGTTGCTAATTCCTGTAAAGAATAGGATTTTTGCATTATGAGAACCTATTATTTTTTCTCTTCAGTTTTTGCTGGAGCGGCTTTCTCAGTTGCAGGAATAGATTTCAATACTTCTTCAGTAATATCTTTACCATCTACCGCAAATACGACAGAGTTTGCATCTAAAACATAAGTATAACCTTTAGCTTTAGCTAAATTATTAGTTGCAACTTGAATGCTTTCCAATAATTTTCCACGCTCTTCAGTTTGACGTTTTTCATTTAACTCTTGGAACTCAGCAACTTTTTTATCTTGCTCTTCCATTAATTTATTTAATGCTGCTTCTTCATCTGAACCAAATTTAGTGATTTCGTCTTGGCGTTTTTGAATTTCAGCTTGACGTAAACGAGGTGCATCTTTTTGTAAAGCGGCAATTTTTGCTTCTACTTTTTTACGAGATGCTACGATTTTATCATCAATTTCTTTTTTGCTTGCAGCAAGTTTATCTGCCATTGGTTTGAATTCTGCATCTAACTTATCTGCTACAGCTTGACGATCCGGGTGGTTTTGGAATAAGTAACCCGCGTTGATGAATGCGATATTTTCATCTGCAGCAGCAAAACCTGATGCAAGTGCAAGACCTAAAGAAAGTGCGGTAACTTTTACTACGTTTTTCATATTTGAATTTCCTTAAATTAGTTTAGTAAATTTATCTGTGTCAGCTAACTCACTGACACAGAACGAAGATTTTGACTTAAATAGAACGTAAAAGTTCAATTTATTAGAAAGAACCACCAATACTAAATTGGAATTGTTCTACATCATCATTTTCATATTTTTTGATTGGTTTCGCGTAAGAGAATACCAATGGTCCAATTGGTGATTGCCATTGGAAAGCAACACCAGTTGAAGCACGGACTCGACCTGCTTTGCTGTAATCAGGTAATGTTGCATAAATCGGAGATGATTTTAAGCCTTCTTTATCTGATTTCCATTTTGTATTCCAAACACTCGCAGCATCAACAAAAAGTGAGGTTCTTACGCTATTTTGGCTTTTATCTCCAACAAATGGGGTTGGAACAATAAGTTCCACGCTTGCTGTAGCCATCGCGTTACCACCAACGACATCTGTACTTTGATACCATTGGCCATATTTGTCTTGATAAATCGCATTAGGGCCTACCGCACCATAAGCAAAACCACGTAATGAACCGATACCACCAGCCGTATAAAGTTGATAGAACGGTACACGTTTACCGCCTAAACCATTTGCATAAGAAGCGGTTGCTTTTCCAGATAATACCCAACGATGATCACGATCTAATGGGTAGAAGCCTTGAAGCTCAGCACTTAATTTATAATATTTATTGTCGGATCCAGGAATGGTGACACGACCACCTAAACTTGCTTTTACCCCTTTAGTTGGGAAATAGCCACGGTTTAGGCTGTTGTAGTTCCAACCAAATGAGAAATCAAAATCATTAGTTTTGATTGAGTTTCCAGTTAAATTCATTGACTTCATATATAAATCACGGTTGTATTCATACGCGAAGTTACTGATTTTATTATAAGTATAACCTAATCCCACATAATATGAGTTGTTCTCATTAACAGGGAATCCTAATGTGACATTACCACCGTAAGTTGTACGTTTATAGGTTGATGAAGTATCACTTTTCGAGTTATCGTAAGTTTCATAGAATACGTTTCCACCTAAACTTACCCCATCTTTAGTAAAGTATGGTTCTGTATAACCCAAGTTTACACTTGTACCATAGTCATTACGTGTACCGGCTAAACTTACCGCTGCACCTGTTCCCAAGAAGTTGTCTTGTTTCACGCTTGCTTGATAGCTGATACCACTCTCTGTACCATAACCGATACCAAAGTTAATACTACCAGTATTACGTTCTCTTACTTTATATACGACATCGACTTCATCATTAGAACCTTGAATTGGTTCAACACGATTTTCTACACTCTCAAAGAAACCCGTTCTATCTAAACGTACTTTACCTAACTCAACTAATTGTGAGTTATACCAAGTCCCTTCTTGCTGACGCATTTCTTGACGTAATGTACTATCTGCAGAAACCGTATTACCTTCAAAGCGAACTTGACGAACAGATAAACGACGTCCCGCATCAACCACAAAGGTTAATGCTAATGTTTTATTCGCGTCATCAAAAGTTGGTACAGTATTCACTGTTGCACTACCGTAACCACGTTCACCTAATTTATCTTTAATTAAGCTTTCAACATTTTGCACATCCGCACGACTGAATGTATCATTTAAGTGAAGTTCACCTAATAATGGTTGTAATTCATCAGCCATACCACCTAAGTTACCGACGATACGAGCAGAACTTAAATTGTATTTTTCACCTTCACTTACATCAATAGTGACATCTGCTTTTGTATGCTCTTCATTTAACTGAACATCTGTTTTTGTCACTCTGGCTTTGGCATAACCATTATTTTGGTAGTAGTCTTGGATAGCTTGAATATCTTTGTCAAACTGAGAACCATCAAACTTATTACCCCAAAGTTTCCACCAAGAATCTGGTTGAAGCTCCATTTGTTCTTGTAACTTACTGCTAGAAATCGCTTCATTTCCATTAAAAGTAACAGAACGAAGTTTTGCCGTATCATCTTCATCAATTTGAAGTGTAATTTCTGCGCGGTTATTTGGTAAAGTTGTCACGATCGGATCAACTTTTGCATTATAACGACCTATACTCTTATAATGTTCTCTTAAGGTTTTCGCAAACTCTTCTAATTTCGCACGATTTAAGACATCACCACTTTTGAAACCATTTGCATCAAGGTTTTGTTTTAATGCTTCTGTTGGAATAACTGAGTTACCTTTAATATTCACTTCAGAAATGATTGGTTTCGCAATAACGCTCACAACTAATGCGTCGCCATCTTGGAAAGCTTTAACATCATCAAACTGTCCACTTACGAATAATGAACGTACAATATTGGCTACATCTTTATCCGTTACACGCTGACCACTACGAACAGGAAGGCTTGCTAGAATTTGCTGTTCTAAGTCTCCTTGAGCACCGTCAACACGAATGTCTTTTGCTACAAATGGTGCCGCAAATACACTCGTTGTAGTACCGAATAATAAACTTGCGATTAGAAGTTTTTTCATCGACTTTATCCTATAAAAAACAATAGTTATAAACGTAAGAAATCATTAAAAAGCACAAAAATTGTTTGAATTAACAAGATTGTGAGCCCTATACGATAACTTAAATTTTGTACCCGTTCTGAAACAGGTTTTCCTTTGATAGCTTCCGCCGCCAAAAATACGAGATGTCCACCATCTAAAACTGGCAACGGAAATAAATTCATTATGCCTAAATTAACACTGATTAACGCGAGAAAACTTAAGAAATAAATCACGCCAGCGTTAGAAGATGCGCCTGCACCTTGAGCAATTGAAATTGGCCCAGCCAAACTGGAAAATGAAAGCTCTCCACTAAACAATTTTCCGATTGCCTTCACAATAAACCACGAAATTTGGCCTGTCTTTTCCACACCTTTTTGTAGGGCATCAAGAATACCATATTTTAATTCAGTTCGATACTGTTCGCCAACTTTTAAGAACGTCGGACTTAACCCAACAAACCATTTACCATCTCGATTTTTCTCAGGTTGCAAGGTTTTGTCAAAAATTTCTTGATTACGTTCGACCTTGATAGTAAAAGGTTGACCTTGTTGTACCAGTGCAACAAAAGCTTTCCAGTCAAGTGCAGTCGAATTTTCTGCTAAAATTTTATCGCCGATCAACAAGCCAGCTTTTTCTGCTGGTGAGTTTTCCACTACTTTTGATAATGTCATCTCCACTTTACTTGAAACGGGATTGATCCCTAATGTTTCAAATGATGTTTCTTTATCTGGTTCAAATGTCCAATTTTGCAGATTAATGGTTCGTTGATAAGGTTGGTCTTCACCAAAAGGTGTTAATGTGAGTTCAACCGAATCAGAACCTAACTTATCAGTGAGCAATAAATTAATGGTTTCCCAATCGGGTGCATTCTTTCCATCAATTGCTAAAATCTGGCTATTCGGTTCAATTTGAGCCATCGCAGCGGGAGAATTTGGCGTGACATTTTCAATGACCGGTTTAACACTCGGAATCCCAACAGAATAAATCACCCAATATGCCAAAATCGCAAAAATAAAATTAGCAAGGGGACCTGCAGCAATAACAAAAGCACGTTGAGCTACCGATTTGCTTTCAAATGCCTGCGATTTTAATTCTGCGGGAACGTCTTCATTTCGTCCATCAAGCATTTTGACATAGCCACCAAGCGGAATGGCTGAAATAGCAAATTCGGTGCCTAATTTATCTGTGCGTCGCCAAATCACTTTACCAAAACCAATCGAAAAACGATGAACTTTAATACCGCACTTTCTTGCTGCCCAAAAGTGACCGTATTCGTGTACGGCAACCAGTACGGCAATTGCAACAATAAATGAGCCAAGCGACCACAAAAATGACATGTTCTTTCCCTATAACACAAAGAAATAGAAGTATGTGAAGAATGGTACTGCCGCCGTTAAGCTATCAATACGATCTAAAATACCGCCATGGCCTGGAATTAATTGACTACTGTCTTTAATGCCTGATTCACGTTTAAACATACTTTCTGCTAAATCACCTAATACAGAAATAACTACAGTTGCCACTGAAAGCACAACAAAACCGCTCATTGCACGGCTACCTAATAAGGTTTCACCTGAGAAGTGAATAAACACAAATGCCAATACCGCTGCGGTGATCATGCCACCAAATACGCCTTGCCATGTTTTCCCCGGTGATACTTTCGGTGCAAGTTTGTGCTTACCAAAAGCTCGTCCTGCAAAATAAGCACCTGAGTCAGCAGCCCATACTAATACAAATACATAGAGCAATAAGAACAAACCATGATGTGGATCAGCAGTATAATTATCTAAACGTAAACGTAAGACAGCGGCAACAAAAGGAATCAACGTAGAAAACGCAAATAGGAGTTGTAAAGGAATATTTTTACCCCAAAACTTCGCTGAGCTTGGATAAGTCACTACTAACACTAATGCAAGTACCCACCAACCGACAGAGTTTAGCAATAATAATGGTAAGTAGTTCTCAAACACTCGACCCGCATCTAAATAATTACCTTCGTTATAAAGCCAAAGGAAAATAAATGCGCCTAAAAACGCCGCAATACAAAGGCGTGCTAAAGGATTTTTAAAACGAGCAAATTGAGCCCACTCCCAAATACCAAGCGTCGCCACAAAGCCTAAGGCTAGGGCAAAATAAAATGGGGTAAATAAGAACAAGGCACATAATACCAAAGCAATCAGCACAATGGCTGATAATACACGTTCTTTAAGCATAAGTTCTCCGCTTATTCTGTCCCGCCAAAACGGCGATGACGTTGTTGATAGCAGGCAATTGCCTGATTAAAATCTTTTTCACTAAAATCTGGCCAAAGCACATCTAAAAAACACAATTCCGCATATGCAATTTGCCAAAGCAAGAAATTACTAATGCGTTGCTCACCGCTTGTGCGAATTAGTAAATCGACAGGCGGTTCATCTTGTGTCACTAAATGTTGCTGGAAAAGTGATTCATTAATATCACTCACCGAAATCTCATTATTTTTTACTTTTTCAGCGAGTTGTTGAGTCGCTTGAACAATATCCCAACAACCACCGTAATTCGCCGCAATATTTAAAGTCAGTGCGGTATTATTTTCTGTTAAATTTTCTGCTTTTGCGATCTTCTCTTGCAAATTATCACTAAAACGAGAAACATCACCGATAATCTTTAGACGAATATTATTTTTGTGTAATTTTTTAACTTCTCGATCAAGTGCTTGTATAAAAAGCGTCATTAATGCGCTTACTTCTTGCTCGGGACGATTCCAGTTTTCACTGCTAAACGCATATAACGTCAAAAATTTAATACCTGTTTGTCGTGCATAACTCACCGCACGACGCACAGCTGCCACACCGTTTGTATGGCCAAAAATACGCAGCTTATTTTGTTGTTTCGCCCAACGTCCATTGCCATCCATAATAATAGCAACATGTTCGGGAATGTTATTGTTATCAAGTTCTTTCATTCTAAAATATTCGGATTTTATGACCGCACTTTTGCGTATTCTACATCAACTTTTTAATCAGCGAATCGGCTAATTCACGAGCTTGCTTATCTACCGCTAATACATCATCAATGCTTGAAATGGTTGAAGATGGTATTTGTTCAACCGATGCTTGGTTAATTTTCGCAATATCCGTAAATTTAATATAGCCATCTAAAAAGGCTTGTACGGCAATTTCATTTGCCGCATTCATTGCAGTTGTCGCATACTGCCCTTCTGCAAAAGCATCGATCGCTAATTTTAAATTTGGATAACGATTAAAATCAGGTTCGATAAATGTCAATTCTTTGATTTTAAAGAAGTCTAATGGTTCCACACCACTGACTGTACGATTTGGATAAGCCATGGTTTCCGCAATGGGCGTGCGCATATCCGGGTTACCCATTTGAGCAATGACCGAGCCATCGACATAACGCACCATAGAATGAATAATAGATTGAGGATGAATAATCACTTCCATTTCATCTGCTGATGCATTAAATAACCAGCGCGCCTCAATGTACTCTAAACCTTTATTCATCATTGTGGCAGAATCCACAGAGATTTTTTTACCCATTGACCAGTTTGGATGAGCAACAGCTTGTGCGGGAGTTATATGTTCAAACTCGTTTAATGGTGTATAACGGAAAGGTCCACCAGAACCGGTTAAGACAATTTTACTGACCCCTAATTCTTTCAAAGGACAAAATCCAACCTTTTCTTGTGCCTCAGGCGGTAAGGATTGAAAAATCGCGTTATGTTCGCTATCGACTGGCAATAATTTTGCTTTTGACTGCTTCACTGCATCAATAAAGATCTGGCCACAAGTTACTAACGATTCTTTATTTGCAAGCAAGACTTTCTTACTTGCTTTTACTGCTGAAAGAGTCGGTAGTAATCCCGCCGCACCAACAATGGCTGCCATAACTTGATCTGCATCTGGATGTGCTGCCAACTCACAAATGCCTTTCTGCCCAGCTAAAACTTCCGTTTTAATGTGGTGTGAGGCTAGTTTTTCTCGCAATACCTTTGCTGCATTTTCATCATCTAATGCAGCAAAGTGCGGTTGAAATTTCACGCATTGTTCAAATATCGTCTCAACATTTTTACCCCCTACTAACGCAAAGGCATGGTATTTGTCAGGATTATGTTCGATAACAGAAAGGGTGCTATGACCAATAGAACCGGTTGATCCTAAAATAACAAGATTTTGTTTTTGCATAAAATTTCGACCGCACTTTGTGCTTTTATTTTTTTATCAGAATAGAACAAGGGCAGACACTTGGTCTGCCCCAAAACATGGTTCGACAATTAGAAATCCATTAATTCTTTTTCTTTATCTGCTAAGATCTCATCCACTTTTTTGATATAGCTATCAGTGACTTTTTGAATGATTTCTTCCGCTTTATGTTGATCGTTTTCGCTGATTTCTTTGTCTTTTAATAATGCTTTGATTTTATCATTTGCATCACGACGTACGTTACGAATCGCGACTTTACCTTGCTCACCTTCGCTTTTTACGATTTTGATTAAATCACGACGGCGTTCTTCAGTTAATGGAGGAAGAGGCACGCGAATTGTTGTACCTGCTGAAGATGGGTTTAAACCTAAATCAGAAGTTAAAATTGCTTTTTCTACTGCACTGATTAAAGAACGGTCAAATACTGTTACCGCTAAAGTACGTGCATCTTCTGCAACAACGTTAGCTAATTGACGAAGTGGTGTCGCTGCACCATAGTATTCTACTTGGATTGCGTCTAATAAGCTTGGTTGTGCACGGCCTGTACGGATTTTTGCAATATGCCCACGCAACGCTTCTAGGCTTTTTTCCATGCGAGCTTCAGCATCTTGTTTGATTTCATTAATCATTCATCTGTCCTTTTTAATAAATAAAGATAAAACACAGTGATTTTACTGGATTTTTAGGGAGTTTTGAATAAATTTATTCATAAAAAAGGCGAGATTGTCTCTCGCCATTTTATTCTTGAAAAAATTAACTAATCGTTGTGCCTTCTTCTGTACCGAGTACCACTTTGCGTAACGCACCTGGTTTACACATATTAAATACACGAATTGGCATACCGTGGTCACGAGCGAGTGTGAACGCAGCTAAATCCATTACTTGTAATTCTTTATCAATCACTTCTGCATAAGATAATTTATGGTATAGCTTCGCATTAGGATTTTTTGCTGGGTCGCAATCATATACACCATCAACTTTGGTCGCTTTTAACACGATATCCGCTTCAATTTCGATACCTCGTAAGCATGCCGCAGAATCTGTAGTAAAGAACGGGCTACCCGTACCTGCTGAGAAAATGACTACACGTTTTTCACGCAACATTTTGATGGCTTCAGACCAGTTATAGGTATCGCAAATCCCATTTAATTGGAAAGCAGACATTAATTTTGCATTCACATCTGCACGGTGAAGCGCATCACGCATTGCCAAGCCATTCATCACGGTTGCAAGCATCCCCATATGATCGCCCACCACGCGATTCATGCCGGCTTTAGCTAATTTTGCGCCACGGAATAAGTTACCACCGCCGAGCACAACACCAACTTCCACGCCCATTTCAATTAATTCTTTAATCTCTAACGCCATACGATCAAGGATTGAAGGATCGATACCGAAGCCCTCGTCTCCTTGTAATGCTTCACCACTTAATTTCAATAAAATACGTTTGTAAATTGGTTGGCTCATTTGTCTTTTCCTTTGTCGGTTACAAAATTTGGCTTATTCTAGCAAAAGAGCGAAAAAGTTAAAAATGGAAATTGGTCAGAAAAGTGCGATAAAATATCGCTGTTTTGATTTTATAGGTAAACTTTATGAAGATTTCAAAAACCTCACAAATTTTAACCGCACTTTTTTCTTTGGCTTGTGCCATTGCTGCCGGTTATTTGATTTTACGAGGTTCAGGGATGTTTCCTGAGCCATCTATTAGTCTGATTTTACTCACGGCTATTTTCATTATTTTATTAAGTAGTAGCCGAAAATCTTTCTATTTTATTTTATTACCCTTAGTTTGCTTACACGCAATTTATACGCCAACAGGCTTAAATTTTGGTGCACCAAGCTACCAATATATTGCATCGGTTCTCGCGACAGATATGTTAGAGACCAAAGAGTTTCTCATGCAAATCCCTGTGAGCAGCTATTTAGCAGCATTAGCTATTCCAGTTTTAGTCTTTTTACATTACAAAAGTGCGGTCAAATTTGGGGTGAAATTTTATCGCAATAAAACATTCATTGCCCTCGCTACCTTGTTGATTGGCTACAACTTACCGATTGCTGCCCCATTAAAAGAAACGATAGATTCCAGCGTACAGATCGTTAATGAATGGCAAAAATTGAAAAAAATGTCACAGGAAAGCAGCTGGGGACAATCCACATTAGAAAATTCTAAATACCAAGATTATGTGATGATTTTGGGTGAAAGTGCGAGAAAAGATTACTTGCATGCGTATGGATACCCCGTCAATGACACACCATTTATGTCATCTGCAAATGGTACACTGATTGATGGCATGACATCCGCCGGAACCAACACTGTCGCCTCATTGCGCTTAATGTTAACGTTACCTGATAAAGAAAAATGGGAACCAAACTATGATTTAAGCTTAGTGGATCTCATTAAGTCTGCTGGTCTGAAAACCTACTGGCTGTCTAATCAAGGTTTCTTAGGTGAATACGACACGCCGGTCGCGTCTCTAGCTTCAAAATCTGATGAAACCATTTTCTTGAAAAAAGGCGGGAGCTTTAATTCTACAAACTACAGCGATTTTGATTTAATCCCTAAATTTGCCCAAGTTTTAGAAGATCCAACGCAAGGTAAACGCTTTATTGTATTACACATTTATGGCTCACATCCGCTTGCTTGCGATCGCGTTGAAGATTACCCGAAAATTTTCAATGACAATGATATTGAGAAAAAGAACGAATACTTAAATTGCTATATTACATCCATTAAGAAAACCGATGATTTTATTAAGAAAGTGTATGAAACGCTCAAAGAAAACGAGCAAAAAACACACCGCACTTTCTCCATGATTTATTTTTCAGATCATGGTTTATGTCATCAGGAAGATGATAAACATGGCGTCACCTTGTTTAACCAAAACTGTCACAGCCAATTGCATCATAATATTCCGCTCTTTAAGATTTCATCTGATGATACGGCACGTAAAGAATACAAAGCCTTTAAATCTGGTTTGAATTTCTTAGAAGGTATTGCTAATTGGATAGGCATTAAAAATCCGAAGCTGACATTAGAAGAAGATTTATTCTCTGAACAAGCTGACAAAGATGATTATGGTCTGAAAAAACTGATTGAAGAAAAATATCGTAAAGATGCAGATCCTGCCATCGATATTCGTCCAAAGAAATAGAAAATCTCAAATTTCAGACAACAAAAAAGCCGATATTCAATATCGGCTTTTTTATATCTCAATGGAGAAAATTAAGCGTTACCGCCAGTGATTTTTGCAACTTCAGCTGCGAAATCTTCTTCTTTTTTCTCGATACCTTCACCCACTTCTAAACGGATGAAGTTAGACACTGAAGTGTTTACTGATTTTAAGAAGTCACCTACAGATACAGAAGGATCCATGACGAATGGTTGACCTGTTAATGAAACTTCACCAGTGAATTTCTTCATACGGCCTTCAACCATTTTCTCTGCGATTTCTTTTGGTTTACCAGAGTTGATTGCGATGTCGATTTGGATTTGACGTTCGTGTTCAACCACTTCAGCAGATACATCTTCTGGGTTCACGAATTCAGGTTTAGATGCCGCAACGTGCATTGCCACTTTTTTAAGTTCATCAACAGAACCTTCACCTGCAACTAATACACCGATTTTTGCACCGTGTAAGTATTGAGCAATAACTTGACCTTCTAAGTAAGCAACACGACGGATGTTCATGTTCTCACCAATTTTAGCCACTAATGCAGCACGTTTTTCTTCAAATTGTGCTTGTAATGCTTCGATAGTGGTGCCTTTGTGTGCTGCTGCGAAATCAGCCACTTCGTTTGCTAAACCTAAGAAGCCTGCATCTTTTGCTACGAAGTCAGTTTCACAGTTCATTTCAACTAATACACCGAAACCATTTTGTACACGAGCAAGGATAACACCTTCAGCTGCAACACGGCCTGCTTTTTTAGCAGCTTTAGCTTGACCAGATTTACGCATATTGTCGATTGCTAACTCGATATCACCGTTTGCTTCAACTAATGCTTTTTTACATTCCATCATACCGGCACCGGTACGTTCACGAAGTTCTTTTACTAATGATGCTGTGATTTCAGCCATTTTAAAAATCCTCTGTCGAAAGTACGATTCATTTTGACCGCACTTTTAGATAAAAATATAGGGGCTAAATTTTAGCCCCTATGCCAATTAATCGTTTGATTATTAAGGGCTTCGCCTTATTGCAAAACTTAAATTATTCTGCGTCAGCTGCTAATTCTTCAGCAACTTGAGCTTCGTTACCACGACCTTCTTTAACCGCTGCTGCAGCTGCAGAAACGTAAAGTTGGATAGCACGAGTCGCATCATCGTTACCAGGGATAACGAAATCTACGCCAGCTGGAGTTGAGTTAGTATCAACGATAGCAAACACAGGAATACCTAGGTTGTTTGCTTCTTTAACAGCGATATGTTCGTGGTCTGCACCGATAACGAATAACGCATCTGGTAAGCCACCCATATCTTTGATACCACCAAGGCTTAATTCAAGTTTTTCCATCTCACGGGTACGCATTAACGCTTCTTTTTTGGTTAATTTGTCAAAAGTACCGTCTTGAGATTGAGTTTCTAAATCTTTTAAACGTTTAATTGATTGACGAACGGTTTTCCAGTTAGTCAACATACCACCTAACCAACGGTGGTTTACATAATATTGTTGACAGTCTAATGCTGCAGCTTGTACTGCTTCTTGAGCCGCGCGTTTAGTACCAACGAATAATACTTTACCGTTGTTGCTAGCAATACGGGTTAATTCCGCTAAAGCTTCGTTGAATAAAGGTAAAGTTTTTTCTAAGTTGATGATATGAACACCGTTACGAGCACCAAAAATGAAAGGTTTCATTTGTGGATTCCAGTAACGAGTTTGGTGTCCGAAGTGTACGCCCGCGTTGATCATGTCGCGCATTGAAACTTGTGCCATAATATTTTCCTTTTGTTGGGGTTGAGCCTCCACATATCAGCTAATCGACCGTTTGGCACCCCGATTAAGCCTTAATGATATGTGTGTGTTGTTAATAATTAAAAACGCTGCTTTTGAAACCCAAAAACAGCGGTGCGATTTATACCATAAAGTGCGGTCAAAAACCAGCTTATTTTGTTAAATTCATCACTTTTCTTGCTTTAATAAACAATAAAGGGGGACGATGCCGCAAATCTTTAAATTCATCATGCCATTGTGGCTGCTCGGCTAACATGGGTTCAGCCATTTGTTCAATTTGAAAACCTGCAGCAATTAAATCATTAATAATCGTTGCCGTCGTGCGGTGATAGGTTTTAAAAGGTTGTTGAAACCAATTCCGCTCTCTCAATCCTTCATCACGGTAATGATTTAAACGATAAGCGACTTGCTGTTTTTTCTCATTTTTTTCCCAGCGCTCCCCTTCTTTATGGCAAGTTGTAATCGGATGCTCTTGGGAAAAAACCAGTGTGCCGTTAGGCTTAAGTTTGTTGGCAATGGAAGCTAATAAAGCTGGAAAATCTTCAATATAATGAAAAGCAAAAGAGCTAGTAATGACATCAAAATCACGTTCTGGCAATTCTGACAATTTTTCCATCGGTAGCTGATATAACGAAAAACGACCTGAAAACTGACCGCACTTTTGCAGATCTTTTTCAGCTTGTTCGAGCATTTTTTCGGAAAGATCGGTTCCAATCACTTTATCCGCACCTCGTTCTAGATAAAGTTGTAAATGCCCGCCAGTGCCACAACCTAGATCGAGCAATTTCTTCCCTTGCAAATCAGGTAACAGGAAAAGCATCGTTGGCTTTTCCACTATTTCATTGAGACTGATGGGATTAGATCGAAGTTTTTGATAAAGCTCAAAGAAGTTTTCTTTATCGTAAACACTCGTTTTGTTATTCATTTTGTTTCCTATGCAAAATTAAAAAGGGCGTATTTGATACGCCCCTGCTATATTAACGTGAAAACTTATCCTGCGAAACTTGCAAACCATCCTAAGTTTGCGCCTACTTGTGCCACAATATTTAACACACCGAATAAGATCACAAAGCCAATCATAAAATTACCGCCATACACTTTATAAGTTGCATTTGGGAATTTTTGACGACTGGCTTTAGCAAGTAGTGCTGGCACGATTGCTGCCCAAATGGTTGCGGCTAATCCGGCATAACCAATAGCGATCACAAAGCCATAAGGGAATTGTAAACTTAACAATAGTGGCGGTAAGAATGTCACCAATGTGGTTTTTGTTCTGCCTAATAAGCTGTCATCAAATTTAAATAAGTCGGCAATATAATCAAATAAACCTAACGTTACCCCTAAGAATGAGGTTGCAATAGCCATATAAGCAAAGAAATTCAACACAACGGCAATGTATTCCACTTCAATGTATTTATGTAACGCTTCCAATAATGCTGATACATCGCCACCTTTTGCAATCACCGGAGCAAACTCGGTACGCGGTAAATTACCTTGCACCGCAAGCTGCCATAAAATGTAAATCACTAAGGCTAAACCTGTACCAATAAAGATCGATTTCATCACGCGACGACCATCACGATCGTAATATTTGACGAGACTCGGTACATTTCCGTGGAAACCAAAAGACACTAAGCAAACTGGAAGTGCGGTCAATAAATAAGGCAAATAGCTTTGTTCACCCTCCGCAATCGTATTAAATAACACCTCTGTTTTTACGGAACTCAATAAGCCTGCGGTAGAAAGGAAGAACGCCACCACCATTCCAACGATCAAAATGGTTGTGAAACGGTCCACAGCTTTAGTAGAAAGCCAGACGAAAGCTGCAAGAATAAAACAGAAAATCAAGGAACCAGAAGTACGTCCAATATCGACCGCACTTTCAGCGGAACCCAAGGCTTGATTGAGCAAGTTTTGTGTAATACCGCCGCCAGAGGTGATATAGGCATAGGTTAAAATATACAACACGAAAGCAACGGAAAGACCATTGATAATATTCCAACCTTTTCCTAACAAATCTTTCACGATGGTGTCAAAGCTTGAGCCGGTAGGATAATGTAAGTTGGCTTCTAAGATCATCAAACCTGATGTGGTCATACAAAACCAGGTGTAAACCAAAGCCAGAATAGAGCCGATAAACCATACGCCTGCCGTCGAAGTTGGATTAGCGAGCATGCCTGCACCAATCGCGGTACCCGCAATAATCATGGCGCCACCTAATAAAGAAGGAGATTTTTTTATTGTCATCGTTAAGTCCTAAAATAAAAATTTGCACTATTATAGTAGTACAAATTTAAAAGACAATCTTTTTGTATCGACAAAATGCAATAAATTCATATAATCAGCCATCTCAACAAAAGGATAATTTATGAAAAAACAACTCAAAAGTTTTGCTTTTGCTGTATTAGCAGGGACGGTTATCACGTCTTGTGCGGATTCTGCCTCAATCAATCAAGAAGCAGCAAGCAGCTATACACAAGAAATGGGGAAAATTCGCTCACAAGGTGCGATTGATACCACATCAAATACCGCAAGACGTATTCATCATGTCTTTAATAAAATGGTGCCTTATGCAAACCAAGAGAATGAAACCGGCTTAAAGTTTAATTGGCAAATCAATGTTATTAAATCTAAAGAGCTCAATGCTTGGGCTATGCCGGGCGGGAAAATGGCTTTCTACACAGGATTAGTGGATACCTTACAACTAAGCGATAATGAAATCGCCGTTGTAATGGGCCATGAAATGGCGCATGCTCTAAAAGAACACGGTAAAGCCAAAGCTAACTTCGGCACAATAAGTGCTATTGCTGGTGCAGTTGGTGGAACAGCATTATCTGCCGTAGTAGGTGCGGATATGACTGATTTAGTTGCACTGACCAAAGATTTTGCTTTAGATAAACCGTACTCTCGTAGTGCAGAAACTGAAGCGGATGAAGTTGGATTAATGCTAATGGCTCGCTCAGGTTACAATCCTCAAGTCGCACCAGGTTTATGGCAAAAAATGGCTAAAGCCTCAGGTGGTTCTAAAGGGGCACTTGATGTGTTAGCTTCTACTCACCCAAGTGATGAATCCCGCCAAGAAAACTTACAACGCTTATTACCTGAAGCGATGGAACTTTATAAAGCGGCAAAAAATAAAAATGGTTAAATAAAAACGGTTAAAAATTTGACCGCACTTTCATAAATAAAAAGCGAACATCATGTTCGCTTTTTTAATCTCTAAAAGAAAACCGCACTTGAAAAATCAACGTGCGGTTTGTTTTTATAGTATTTTCAATTAATGTTGTTCGTTAATGTGACCTCCAATTGGTTTTACATTTTCATCAAACACTGGTAACGGTTTGTGTTCGCTTGCAATGTAAGAATAAATCACTGGCAACACGAACAAGGTAAACAATGTACCGATTGCCAAACCTGCCACGATAACGATACCAATACTGAAACGAGATACCGCACCTGCACCTGTTGCATAAAGCAACGGTACAAGACCTGCAACCATCGCTGCGGTTGTCATCAGAATTGGACGTAAACGTACTTTAGCCGCTTCGGTAATCGCTTCAACACGCGTTTTACCATGATTTAACTGCTCTTCTTTCGCTACTTCACACATTAAAATACCGTGTTTTGTGATAAGACCAACTAGAGTAATCAAACCAACCTCTGAGTAGATATTTAGCGTTGTCCCTGCAATACCAATAAATCCGAAAGCATTTAAGGCTAACAATGCGCCACTCACGGCTAACGGTACGGAAATCATAATCACGATTGGATCGCGAATTGATTCAAACTGAATCGCCAAGACTAAGAAAATAATCACTACCGCAAGTAAGAACGTTACAGCAAGTGCATTACCTTCTTGTACTAACTGACGCGCTTCACCTTTAAAGTCATAGTTGTAACCCTGTGGCAAGGTATTTTTTGCATTGTCTTGTAACCATTGGACTGCATCACCAATTGAAGTCCCTGGCATTGGTACTGCACTGATTACCGCTGAGTTTAACTGGCTAAAACGAGGTAATGAGCTTGGTTGCGGCTCTAATGTGGCAGTCACTAAGCTGCTTAACGGTACAGAGGTACCATCTGCTGCTGTCACATAATACTTATTAAAACTTTCCGGTGATAAACGATTGTCACGTTTTACTTGGGAAATAATTTTATAAGCACGGCCGTCAATATCTACACGTTCAATGGTTGCGGCAGATAAGAAACTACCTAAAGTACGGCTGATTTGTTGCATCGTAATGCCGTAAGTCCCCGCTTTTTCACGGTCAATCTTAATCCGCATTTGAGCGGTATCAAATTTAAGATCGAGATTAGTATAAACGAACTTACTGGATTTCTGCATATCCTCTAAGAATTTACCTGCCACATTCGCTAAATCGCCATAGTCTTGTGAAGTACTAATCACAAAACCGATTGGAGGACCTTGCTCCCCGGTATCAATTTCTGGGAACGCGAAGCCTTGCACTGACACTTCAGGAATCGCTTTCGCCTTTGCATTTAATTCATTCATGATAGCCGTTTGGCTTTTTGAGCGTTCTTTCCAATCTTTTAAAGTCACAACGTTTAAAGATTGGTTAGAACTTGGAGCCCCTGCAATCGTCATCGCAAACTGTACTTCTGGCGTATTGGTTAAAATCTCTTGATAAGGTGCCATCGCATTTTGCACATAATCCACGTTCACGTTAGACGGTGCTGAACCAATCGCCAAAAATGCCCCTTTATCTTCTGGGGGGGTTAATTCACTTGAAAGTGATTTAAACAATACCGGTAAGGTCGCAAAGATAATCGCCGCAAACATCAACATACATTTACGGTTTACCATCACCAAATCAAGTACATACGCATAAGCTGCATTCACTTTACTAAGGGTATGCTCTACTCGTTGTTCCAATTTACTTGGAGCCTCATTGGATTTTAGCAATTTACTGGTCATCATTGGTGAAAGCGTTAATGCTACGATACCGGAAATAAATACTGCTCCAGCAAGGGTTAAAGCAAACTCTTTAAACAACGTACCCGTAATACCGCCCATTAACGCCATTGGAGAATATACCGCAATCAAGGCAATGGTCATGGAAATAACCGGAACGGCAATTTCACGCGTACCGATAATCGCCGCACGGAATGGCGTTTCACCTAACTTAATGTGGCGGTCTACGTTTTCCAATACCACAATCGCATCATCCACCACCAAACCGATGGCTAGAATCAATGCTAGCAAAGTCATCAAGTTAATGGAGAAATCAAATGATTGAAGCAACATGATTACCCCAATTAATGAAATCGGAATAGTGATAACCGGGATTAAAATCGCGCGGAATGAACCAATAAACATGGTAATCACCACCAACACGATTATCGTTGCCTCAACAATCGTTTTGATTACTTCATTAATTGAGTTATTAATCGCAATTGTACGGTCATATAAGATGTCAGATTCAATAGCATCCGGTAGATTATTTTTAATACTGTCATATAGCGGACGTACTTTCGCCGCTACCGTTAATGGGTTTGCTGACGAGGTTGGGTTAATCGCTAATACAACAGAATCTGCGCCATTGGCTACCGCACGTGAGTTATCGCTTGATTTATTTAACTCAATATCAGCGATATCGCGTAAACGTACTAACTTATCACCGTTAGACGTCACAATTAAGTTACCTAATTCTTCAACTGATTTTGTCGTGGTTTCTACTTTGTTTTTATAGGTCACAAAATAGCCGTTATCATTACCCGCCGCTGTTTGAACGTTATTCGCTGATAATGCGGACATCACTTGTGTAGCAGAAAGGTTTTGAGCCGCCATTTTTTCTGGGTCTAACCAAACACGAAGTGCGTACTCCGAAGCACCAAAGATCTGTACGCTTGCTACACCTTCTACGGTAAAGAATTGTGGTTTCACCACGCGTTGAATGTAGTCAGTTACTTGGCTTGCATCAAGTTTGTTAGAACGGAAACTAATATACATAATCCCCGAACCACCCGTTGATGAAGAAATCGTTGGATCTTCAATACCACTTGGCAATTCAGAACGAACCGAATTAACTTTGGCTAACACGTCTGCCAAGGCCGCATTCGGATCCGTATTTAATTTCATTTTTACGGTGACAGTTGACGTACTTGGGCTAGAGCTTGAAGACATATAGTCCACATTGTCTGCTTGTGCTACCGCTTCTTCAATTTTCGAGGTCACAAATGCCTGAATTAAGTTTGCATCTGCACCTGGATATGCGGTGGTCACCGTAATTACCGTTGTGGTCATTTTCGGATATTCGCGCACAGCCAATTTCGAGATCGCTTGTAAACCTAAAATAATGATTAACAAGCTAATCGAAACCGCCAAAACAGGGCGACGAATAAATATATCGGTAAATCTCATTCGCTTTTCCTAACTAAAGATTCGTTTTATTCGCAGGTTGTTCAGTACCCACGCCCGCTTTATCTGCAACAGAGACTAATGCACCGTTACTTAAGTTTTGCTGACCGCCGGTCACAATTTTATCGCCAACTTTGACTTCATCGCCTTTTAATTGTGCATAAATGCCTTGACGATCTTTTGTAAACACGGTGATTGATTTTGCACGGTACATATTCGCCGCTTTCTCTGCGCCGCCTAATTTCTCAATATCTTCATCAGAAAGTGCGGTCAAAATATAAAGCGATTCGCCATACATGTTGTAACTCACCGCCACTTGTGGCACCACAATTTGATTATGTTCTGTTGGCAAAGCCACATGTAAGCGAGTAAACATACCGGACAATAATTTTGCCCCATCTTCTGGTTCAAATGTTGCTTGAACATCCACTAAACCGGTTGAAGAATTAATTGCCGGCTCAATGGCAGTAACTTTTGCTGCAAAGGTTTCACCTTTACGCGCATCTGCCGTAGCCGTTACTTTTTGACCAATATGCAATTTATCTAATAGGTTTTGCGCAATCGCAAAATCCACTTTCATAGAAGAACGATCTTCAACACGCACAATTTCAGTACCGTTTGAAACGTATTGACCAACATTCACTTTCACGATACCGGCTTTACCATCAAATGGCGCGACGATTTGGCGACGCTCAATGGTTGCTTTTAATGACTCAATATTTGCCGCTTGTGCTTCATAAGCTGATTTTGCGTTATCTAATTCTTGACGAGAAACGGCACCGCTGCCAGCAAGGTTTGCATAACGTTGATAAGTTTGACGTAATGACACCACTTGAGCTTGAGCCGCTTGTAAGCTTGCACGCTCAACGGAACTATCTAACTCAACTAACAAATCACCCTTTTTCACGCTTTGGCCATTTTGCACGAGCACTTTAGACACGGTTCCAGCGCTTTGTGCACTTAACATCGCCCCTTGATTTGGACGAACAAGACCTGTTGTTTCAATGATCGGCGTCCATTCTGAAGCCTTAACTGTCATTGCGGTAACAGGAGAAGCTGTTTCAGGTTTATTTGCTAAGAAATCAGCAATACCTTTTGCTTTCATATGATTAAGAAAAATCATTGCAGCAAAAATTAACACAAATACGCCTAACGCTAATTTCAAAAAGAAAACGTGTGAGCGCTTTGGTCTATTAGTTTGAGTTATACTCATTTGGAAAACTCCATTAAGACAATAAAATGACTACTTCTGAATTGCACGCCAAGAGCGTTCAATGACAGATTCTAACATCGCATCGGTTACTACCGTACCGAGATATTTAATATCTGAGGCTAAAACCATTGCGGTTTTAAGACTCAGCAAAAATAACAGATGAGGATCTAAATCAGCTAACACATTTGCTGCTTGTCCCTTTATACAAAACTGATCCCAACACGAATGCTCCATTTCTTTGCAGGTTTCAATAAACTCTGGCAAAGATCGATATTGGTTCATGTTTAACAGAATCGTTGGATTTTCTTGAAGAAAATGCCAAATATTCCACCACATTTTTCTGTATTGCTCGAAAAAAGATTGGCTTTCATCAAAACCTTCTTCAATCGCCACAGCAAACTTATTGAACACTCGACGAGCAAATTGTGCTAATAACTCGTCTTTACTCTTAAAATAAAGATAAATCGTACCCGCTGCGATGCCAGCTTCCTTGGCTAACTTATGCATAGAAAGATAATGTAATCCTTCTTTTGCCATAAGACGATCTGTTGCATCAAAGATCTGCTCGCTGACATCAAGCTTCGTTTTAGAGGCTTTTACTTGTCGCATAATAAAAAATTAAATTCTTAGAGTTATATATGAGAAAGGTCATTTAAGATGAATATCAAAAATGAATGAACGTTCATTTTATTGATTTTTCATTTTTTGGCAAGTGAAAATATAAAAAAAGTGCGGTTATTTTTAACCGCACTTTTAAATTCTGAATTACATTCCAATCACAACGCAACTCGCCACTGATTTTGCTTTATCTTGTGCTGCTGTTGCTGCATCTCGGCTACCAAATGGTCCTACACGTACGCGGTTCCATTCTTCACTTGTCGCAATTTGTGCATTTACGCCAGCCATCGCTAGACGACCTTGTAAGCTTTCTGCTTGTGCACGATTTTTAAATGCACCACATTGTAAACCAAATTTTTTGCCGCCAGCCTGTACTTGTTGTTCAGCTGGTTTCGGTTCTGCTTTTTTCGGTTGCTCAGCTTTAGCAGGCTCCGTTTTAGCTGGTTCCGCCTTCACTACTTCTACTTTTTTCGGAGGTTCAGGCTTTTTAACTGGCTCTGTTTTTTTAACTAGCTCAGGCTTTTTCGCTTCTGGTTTTACTGTTTGCTGAGCAGGCTGAGTTTGAGCTGTCTGTGCTGATTGAGCTTGTTGTGCTTGAGCCGCGGCTTTTTCTGCATTCGCCGCTTCTTGCTCTTTACGCTGAGCTTCTAATTTTTTCGCTTCTTCTGCCGCCTTTTGCTCTTTTTCCATTTGGATAAGCACTTGACGTTGTTCTTCCGTCAAACGCATATTTTTTTCAACAGAAGAAGGATTATTATCCACCGGCACCGTACGGGTTTCTAATTCTTTAATATAGTGCCATACTTCTTCTGGACGATTCGGCAACACACTTTTTGGTTGCGGTTTTTCTGGTTGAACCGTTGTTGTCACGACAGGTTCAGGTGTTTTACTTTTTAAGAAGTAAAGCCCTAAACCAAAACCTAATACTGCTACCAACGCAAGACCAATTAAAGTATTACGATTAAAACGTTTCTTTGCTTTCTTTTTATTATTTTTTGAGCCGCTTCGACCGGCAAAATCTCGATGAGCCACGATAAAATCCTAAAATATTCGATAAATTAAACTTAGAGTATAAAAAACGCTTAATTCTACTGAAAAACTGTGCATTTTTCTAGGGAATTTTTGCTAACTCAAATCCAAAGGATCCACGTCTAAAATCAACCGCACTTGAGAAGACTTTATCAACTCTGGGGAATATCGACTCAATGCAGCCTGTAATTGTTTTCGAGAGGCGTGTTGTAATAGTAACTGCCAACGATACTGTCCCGCTTTTTTGCTGAACGGTGCAGGAATTGGTCCCAACACTTGCAAGCCTTCAATTTTTTGCTCATAGAAGAAAGACGCCAATTGCGACAATGCATTTTCCGCCTCTTCAGAATGACGACATTGAGTTTTAAACAAGGCTTGGAAACTAAATGGAGGCAAGCCCATATTATGACGTAGCTTCAAGGTTTCTTCTGCAAAGGCTTGATAGCCCTTTTCAAGCAAGGTGGTTAATAACGGATGATCCGGATAATGTGTCTGCAAAACCACTTCGCCCTGTTTTTCGGCTCTGCCTGAGCGCCCCGCAACTTGCACATAAAGCTGCGCCAAACGTTCTTCGGCTCTGAAATCAAGGGAAAACAAGGCATTATCCACATTCACTAAAGCAACCAAAGTGACATTCGGGAAATGGTGTCCTTTGGCTAACATTTGTGTGCCAATTAAAATCTGACTTTTACCTTGCTGAATATCCTCTAAATAACCTTCAAGCTTACCTTTTCGCGCAGTGCTATCACGATCGATACGAGCAATATTATATTGAGGAAAACGTGCTTTTAAGGTTTCTTCTAGCTGCTCTGTACCTAATCCCGTGGTCACTAAATGCGTTGAACCGCAATGGCCACACTGCATCGGCACTGTTTTTTGAGCACCACAATGATGGCAGCGTAAAACGCGCTGATGTTGGTGATAAGTATAAGGTTTTTCGCAATGATGACATTCATCAATCCAACCACATTCATGGCATAACAACACGGGAGCGAATCCACGTCGATTAAGGAACAAAAATACTTGGTTGCCTTTTTCTAAGTGTTCTTGCATACGTTGCAATAGCGGTTCGGATAATCCGTTTTGAATTCGTTGATGTTTTAAATCAATCACAAACTGGCGAAGTGCGGTCGAATTTCCGGCTCTTTTTGATAAGACCAAATGATGATATTTACCATTTTGTACGTTATTCACACTTTCCAAACTTGGTGTGGCAGAACCTAATAAGATAGGGATATTGAGCTTTTGCGCTAAAACAATGCCTAAATCTCTTGCATGATAACGCCAACCATCTTGCTGTTTAAACGAGCCGTCATGCTCTTCATCTAAAATGATTAAGCCGAGATCTGAAAACTGGGTGAAGAGCGCTGATCTCGTACCAATCACGATTGCACTTTGTCCTGTTCTTGCTCGCTCCCAAACATTTAAGCGCTGTGTATCATTCAAGTTGGAATGCAATACATCAATTTCCACATTAAAGCGAGCTTGGAACCGTCTCACGGTCTGAGGGGTAAGTCCAATTTCAGGAACAAGCACTAAAACCTGTTTGTCTTTCTTTAAGACTTCTTCAATGTATTGCAGGTAAATTTCAGTTTTACCTGAACCAGTCACGCCCTCTAACAACCACACATTAAAGCCTTCTTGGAAAAGCAACTGGCTAAATGCAAGGGCTTGTTGCTTGTTTAAGGTCAATCGGTTATCAAGATTAACTAAAGGATTATCCCCTAGAGCTTGCTGCCAACTTTTTTGTTCAGTAGGCACAATAATCTCTTCCACATAATCTTTGCCTTTAAGGGCTGACCAAATTGCCGAACCAATTTCATTGTTACCTTTTTCTAGATCTTGCGTTAGCAACAAATTTAAGGCTTCAATTTGTTTTTTGGCGCGTTTTAACTCGCCTGATTCAAACGCTTGTTTCCCTAGTTCCGTAATACGCCAAAAAGTGCGATCATTTTTAACCGCACTTTCTCCATTACGAAGTTTGACTGGCAACGCTTGAAACAACACATCGCCTAAGGCTGCGCGATAATAATTAGCGGACCAAGCTAACCAATCCCAAGTTATGGAATTAAAAAGTGATTCAGCATCAAGTACATCAATAATCGGTTTTAACTTCTCTTTTGCTACATCCGAAGAAGCGGGCAAATCCACCACGATCCCGACTCGTTTTTGCGAACCAAAAGGCACCAACACTCGTCCACCAACGATTGGCGTCAAGTCGGGCGAATAGAGATAATCAAAAAATCGGGGGAGCGGTACGGCTAATGCAACTCGGACAATATTCATAACAAAAAACAATTAAAAATTTTCGCTATTATACGGGAATTAGGTGGAAAAATCCCACAACCTTGCCTTTTAGTGTATAATCGCCGCCAATTTTAATTAAGCGAATAAAAACCATGACAGAAGAGCAAAAAACCTTTGCTGATCAAAAACGTAAAACCGTTGAAACGGCTGAATTTACAGAAGATGGTCGTTATAAACGTAAAGTTCGTAGCTTTGTGTTGCGGACAGGTCGCTTAAGTGATTTTCAAAAAAATATGATGAATGATCACTGGGCTGATCTTGGATTAGATTATCAAAACACCCCTTTTGATTTTGCTGCGATTTATGGCAATACGAATCCCGTTATATTAGAAATTGGCTTCGGGATGGGTAAATCTTTAGTTGATATGGCTGAAGCGAATCCTGATAAAAATTATCTCGGTATTGAAGTGCACACACCAGGTGTAGGTGCGTGCATTGCTTATGCGGTAGAAAAAGGCGTAAAAAACCTTCGCGTGATTTGCCATGATGCCACTGAAATTTTACGTGATTGTGTAAAAGACGGCGAATTGGGCGGCTTACAACTTTTCTTCCCTGACCCTTGGCATAAAGCGAAACATCATAAACGCCGCATTGTTCAACCACACTTTGTAGAGCAAGTCGTCCAAAAATTACAACCAAATGGTTTTATTCATATGGCAACGGATTGGGAAAACTATGCAGAACAAATGCTCGAAGTCCTTTCAGCCAATGAAAACTTAATCAATACTGCCGAACAAGATTATATTCCACGTCCTGATTTCCGTCCTCTCACAAAATTTGAGGCGCGCGGTCATCGCTTAGGCCACGGCGTGTGGGATTTATACTTTAAGAAAAAATAATCATCGAGATGATGACGATACCCATTACCTTAACATAGGAGAACATTGAAATGACAACTCGTAATCAACGTCAACGTAAAAAACTTCACTTAGCAGAATTCCAAGAATTAGGCTTTTTAGTGAATTGGCAATTTGCTGAAGGTACCAGCATCGAAACTATCGATGAAACCGTTGATCGTTTTATTGCTGAAGTGATTCAACCAAACGGCTTAGCTTATGAAGGTAGCGGCTATTTACATTGGGAAGGCTTAGTTTGCTTAGAGAAAATCGGTAAATGTGATGAAAGCCATCGCCAATTAGTGAAAAAATGGTTAGAAGAAAATAAATTACAACAAATTGAAATCAGTGAATTATTCGATATTTGGTGGGATTACCCAACCCAAAACGCATAATATTTTAAACTCACTTCAGGGCGGATCTTCCGCCCTATTTAATAATCATTTTCACTTATATTTTAACAATTTATTTACACTAATAACATTTCTTCAAAATATCATTGATCTATCTCAACAAAAGTGTATATTTCTTAAAAACTACTCCTTTTAGGTAGTTACTATTTTTTTATTAGCACTAGATAATGCATCCCTTGAAAATACCGAACTTTAAAGAAAAATATGGCGATTGAAAATCCTTCTCGCAGACAATTATTACGTGGGCAATTTTTACAATCGTTACATTCTGAAAACGCGAAAATTCAAGGTATTAATGCTATCCGCCCACCTTGGTCGATAAACGAGAGCAACTTTACAGATAAATGTACGCGGTGCGGTGATTGCATACTGGTATGTGAAACCCAAATTATCGTAAAAGGCGATGGCGGTTTTCCTGAAATACAATTTGACAAGGGCGAATGCACGTTCTGCCAAAAATGTGTTTTAGTCTGTGAACAACCGATTTTTCGTTCATTAGAAGAAGAGCCTTGGGCACATAAAGTTGAAATTACAACGCAATGTCTCACAGAAAATCGAGTGGAATGTCGAAGTTGCCAAGATAGCTGTCCGATGAATGCCATCCGTTTTCGATTACAACTAGGTGGCGTAGCAAAACCCATATTGGATTTAGAAAGCTGTAATGGTTGTGGTGCTTGCCTAAGTGTTTGCCCAACAAAAGCAATAAAAATTTTTAATATTGAAACAAATATCGATGAGTCAATTTAGCGAAAATGAGAACTGGTATGTATGCAGTATTGTTGTGCAAACCAGACCAGAAAAACTTAACCAAGTCAAAGAAGCCATTTTAGCGATTCCAACCGCTGAGATTCATGGCGAAAAATCTGATGAAGGCAAATTGGTGGTCACCCTTGAAAGTAACCGTCAATTAGCATTAGCGGATCTTATGGATGAAATTAAAGATATCCCAGGAGTAATTGTCGTTTCTTTAATTTCGAATTACTTAGATGAAAAATAAATAATTTAGGAATACATACTCTTTTGTATATTCTAAAACATTCAACAACGAGTGGGGAAAACTATGGAACTTAATCGTAGAGATTTTATGAAAGCCAATGCTGCACTTGCAGCAGCAGCGGCTGCCGGTATGACCATCCCTGTTAAACAGGTTAATGCGACCGAAGATATGGGCATCAAATGGGATAAAGCCCCATGCCGTTTCTGTGGTACAGGATGTAGCGTATTGGTAGGAACCAAAGATGGTCGAGTTGTCGCAACTCAAGGTGACCCGGATGCAGAAGTAAACCGCGGTTTAAACTGTATCAAAGGTTACTTCCTTTCTAAAATCATGTACGGTGCAGACCGTGTACAAACTCCGTTATTACGTATGAAAGATGGTAAATTCCATAAAGAAGGTGACTTTACACCAGTTTCTTGGGATCAAGCTTTCACTATCATGGCGGAAAAAATCAAAGATATCTTGAAGAAAAAAGAACCAAATGCTGTTGGGATGTTCTCTTCCGGTCAAACAACCATCTATGAAGGCTATGCAAAAGTAAAACTTTGGAAAGCTGGTCTTCGTTCAAATACTATCGATCCTAATGCTCGTCACTGTATGGCATCTGCAGCGGTTGCGTTTATGCGTACATTCGGTATGGATGAACCAATGGGTTGCTATAACGATATCGAGAAAACCGATGCATTTGTGCTTTGGGGTTCAAACATGGCGGAAATGCACCCAATTTTATGGTCTCGTATTTCTGACCGTCGTCTTTCTTCTGATAACGTGAAAGTTGTAGTTATGTCAACATTCGAACACCGTTCGTTTGAATTAGCTGATGTGCCTATCGTATTTAATCCACATGCAGACCTTGCAATCCTTAACTACATTGCAAACTATATTATCCAAAACGATAAAGTAAACTGGGACTTCGTTAATAAACATACTAAATTCAAACGTGGTGAAACTGATATCGGTTATGGTCTACGTCCAGAACACCCACTTGAAGTTGCAGCGAAAAACCGTAAAACTGCAGGTAAAATGTATGACTCTGACTTCGAAGAATTCAAGAAAATCGTTGCACCTTATACATTAGACGAAGCACACCGTATTTCTGGTGTACCAAAAGATCAGCTTGAAACCCTCGCGAAAATGTACGCGGATCCAGAACAGAACTTAGTTTCTTACTGGACAATGGGCTTTAACCAACACACTCGTGGTGTATGGGTTAACCACATGATCTATAACGTACACTTATTAACCGGTAAAATTTCTAAACCAGGTTGTGGTCCGTTCTCATTAACTGGTCAACCTTCAGCTTGTGGTACAGCGCGTGAAGTGGGTACTTTCGTTCACCGTTTACCAGCGGACATGGTAGTAACCAATCCTAAACACGTTGAAATCGCTGAGAAAAAATGGAAATTACCAAAAGGTACCATTCCAACTGTACCTGGATACGCAGCTGTACAACAAAGCCGTGCATTAAAAGATGGTAAATTAAACTTCTTATGGCAACTTTGTACCAACAACATGCAAGGTGGTCCAAACATTAACGACGAAATTTTCCCTGGTTGGCGTAACCCTGAAAACTTCATCGTTGTTTCAGACCCTTACCCATCCGTTTCTGCAGTTGCAGCAGACCTAATTCTCCCTACTTGTATGTGGGTAGAAAAAGAAGGGGGCTATGGTAACGCAGAACGTCGTACCCAATTATGGCGTCAACAAGTGAAAGGTCCTGGTGAGTCTCGTTCTGACTTATGGCAAATTGTGGAATTCTCTAAATACTTCAAAACAGATGAAGTATGGGGCGAAGAATTATTAGCTCAAATGCCAGAATATCGTGGTAAGACTTTATATGAAGTACTTTACGAGAATGGTGAAGTAAACAAATATAAAGTACCAACGGATGTTCCAGGATACATCAATGATGAAGCAGATCACTTTGGTTACTACCTACAAAAAGGCTTATTCGAAGAATACGCAAGCTTTGGTCGTGGTCATGGCCATGACTTAGCACCATTTGATACTTACCACCAAGTACGTGGTTTACGTTGGCCGGTTGTTGACGGTAAAGAAACCTTATGGCGTTACCGTGAAGGCTTTGACCCGTACGTTAAAGCAGGCGAAGATGTTGCGTTCTACGGTTATCCGGATAAAAAAGCAATTATCTTAGGTGTGCCTTATGAAGACCCTGCAGAATCACCGGATGAAGAATATCCATTATGGTTATGTACTGGTCGTGTACTTGAACACTGGCATACCGGTACCATGACTCGTCGTGTACCTGAATTACACCGTGCGTTCCCGAATAACTTAGTTTGGATGCACCCAGCGGATGCGAAAAAATATGGCTTACGTCATGGGGATAAAGTGAAATTAATTACACGTCGTGGTGAAATGGTTTCTTACTTAGATACCCGTGGTCGTAACAAATGTCCTCAGGGCTTAATTTACACCACCTTCTTTGATGCGGGTCAGCTTGCTAACAAATTAACATTGGATGCAACCGATCCAATTTCAGGTGAAACCGACTTCAAAAAATGTGCGGTAAAAGTGGAAAAAGCGTAGGATTTTCCTTTTGTTTCTAGTCGCTCCTCTCTTTAAAGAGAAGGGAATTTAAAATAAGAGCGGTCAAATTTTGCAATATTTTTACAAAATCAGGCCGCTTATAAAAGGAAACGCAGATGAGACTTGATCCTAACCGTCGTCAGTTTTTAAAAAATGTGACAAGAACGGCTGCCGGAGTATGTGGGGTTGGTATTATTCTTGGCTTACAGCAACAACAAGCTAAAGCTAAAGAAGGGATCGCCTTGCGTCCACCTGGTGCTTTACCGGAAAAGGATTTCTTGGCAGCTTGTACCCGTTGCGGACAATGCGTCCAAGCCTGTCCATATGATATGTTGCATTTAGCTTCGCTGATTTCACCAATGGAGGCTGGCACACCTTATTTTATCGCTCGGGATAAACCTTGCGAAATGTGTCCGGATATTCCATGCATGAATGCCTGTCCAAGTGGTGCATTAAGTAAAGAACTCAAAGATATCAATGATGCGAGAATGGGGTTAGCAGTATTGCTAGACCATGAAACTTGTCTTAACTGGCAGGGGTTGCGTTGTGATGTGTGTTACCGCGTTTGTCCATTAGTAGATAAAGCGATTACACTTGAACGTATCCACAATGATCGTACGGGAATTCATGCAAAGCTTATTCCAACTGTTCACTCTGATGCTTGCACCGGATGCGGTAAATGCGAACAAGCTTGTGTATTAGAAGAAGCGGCAATTAAAGTCTTGCCGATGGATATCGCCAAAGGACTACTCGGTCGCCACTATCGCTTAGGCTGGAAAGAAAAACAAAACGCCGGAAAATCCTTAATTGAGGAGCAACATCCAGATGGCTTACGTCCAGCAATGGATGCTCGTATGCCGGAAGGCTCACATGAGCCGGTTTATCAGCCAATGCAAGTTCAACCGAACCAAAAAGTTGCAACACCAAACCGTGCAACAATGGATTATGTACCAAATCCAACAACAGTTCCGGAAGCAGAGCAATTCCCAAATCTGGACTTAAACATTAAGGGGGTTAAATAATGGCTGAAAAATATACCCCGAATAAGCCTAAAGATGCAGGCTTAGAAGCTCGCCAAAAACTCGGTTGGTGGCATGCTTATCGCTTTTTAATTCTACGTCGAATCAGTCAATTAAGTATTATTTTAATGTTCTTAAGCGGTCCGATTTGGCAAGTTTGGATTCTAAAAGGCAATTACAGCTCAAGCATGCTTTTGGATACTGTGCCATTGACAGATCCATTGATTACCGCTGAAAGTTTAGCGACAGGTTATTTACCTGAAATTACAACGATTATTGGCGCCTTGGTTATTGTTATATTCTACGCTATCGTTGCGAGTAAAGCCTTTTGTAGTTGGGTTTGTCCAATGAACATTGTGACTGATGCAGCTGCTTGGTTACGTAGAAAATTAGGTATTCGACAATCATTAAAAATTTCACGTCAACTTCGCTATGTGATTTTAGCCGTGATTTTAGTTGGTAGTGCAATAACGGGGACGCTTTTATGGGAGTGGATAAACCCTGTTGCGGCACTTGGACGTATCTTTGTCTTTGGTACAGGTGCAACCCTTTGGTTGGTCTCAGTCATCTTTTTATTTGACTTACTTGTTGCCGAGCATGGCTGGTGTGGTCACCTTTGTCCAATTGGTGCGATATATGGCGTCATTGGTGCTAAAAGCCTGATTAAAATTAATGTAGTCGATCGCGATCGCTGTGACCGTTGTATGGACTGTTATAATGTTTGCCCAGAACCGCAAGTATTAAGACTTCCTTTACACGGTGGACCGGAAGATAGCCAAATTATATTGGCAAAAGATTGTATTACTTGTGGACGCTGTATTGATGTCTGCGCAGAAAATGTATTTACATTTGGCTCTCGCTTTGAGAAACAAATAAAAATTAAAAATATTTAATTATTTAATGGAGTGGATTTCATGAAAAAATCATTTATTTTCATGCTAGCTTTATGTAGTGGATTGGCATTTGCCGATGCGCCGCAAGTTGCAAACAGCATTGATAAAACAGCAGAAAGTGTTGCACCAGCATTTACGAATCCTTATAAAGATGTTGGTAATATTCCTGTAACTTTCCCTAACCAACCACCACTTGTTCCACACAGCATTCGTGGGTTACAAGTGACGAAAAATGTTAACCAATGTTTAGGCTGTCACTCTCCGGAGGTTGCCCCAACAACGGGTGCACCTCGCGTACCTGAAAGCCATTTTTTAACACGTGACGGACAAAAAACAGAAGGCACTTCGCCTCGTCGTTATTTCTGTTTACAATGCCACGTTCAACAAACTGACGTGAATCCAATTATTCAAAATAAATTTGAAACCATTCGTCAAATGCAAGGTAAATAAGGAGCTAAACCATGATTAAATCAAGCATTCAGAAAGTTTGCCGTTGGTTACGCTCTCCGAGCAAAATGGCAATTGGTGGGGTTATTTTATTAACTATCATTGGTACTATCGTTGGCACTAACCTGTTTAATGCTGGAATGGCGACAACTAATACAGAGCAATTCTGTTCAGACTGTCACACTAATGACGTTGTACCTGAGTACCAAGATTCAGTTCACTTTAGCAACCGTTCAGGTGTGAAAGCGATTTGTTCTGACTGTCACGTTCCACATGAATTCATTCCAAAAATGGTTCGTAAAATGCAAGCATCTCAAGAAGTTTATGCATACTTTACGGGTAAAGTAGATACTAAAGAAAAATTCGAAAAACATCGTTTAGAAATGGCAGAACGCGAATGGGCGCGTATGAAAGCGAATAACTCACAAGAGTGCCGTAACTGCCATAACTTCAATGATATGGACTTTACTCAACAAAAAACTGTGGCACAACAAATGCACGCACTTGCACAGGAACAAAACAAAACCTGTATCGATTGTCACAAAGGTATTGCGCATAACCTTCCACACATGGAAAAAGTACAACAAAGCTTTATTCCAGCGGATATGTTAAAAGCAAATGAAAAACCTGCTGATAACAAAGATGCTAAATAATTTTGTAGCGAAATAATAAATCGGCACTCATTTTGAGTGCCGATTTTATTTTTATTTCTTAAGGAAATCTTTATCAGATAATACCCTTAACGGTTGCATATCGCTATTTCCCATAATGACCAAACTCGGGTCTGAACGTAAACAGCTACCACCATAATGCCCACCAACAGTGAAAGTACAGACCTGAACATATTGGTCTTCCACTTTTGGTAAACACCAAAGCTGTTGATAAATACTTTCCTGCTTATCAAAACGACCATCTGTGCTATCGAGTACAGATTTACACTCGCCAATGAGTTTCACATTATCACCTCGACGACCCGCAATTGGTTTTTGCGCATAACCATTTTTAACCAACTCTGGTGTCAATTCAAATCCTGCTTCAAGTAAATAACGATGATTTGGGAATAATGACCATAAGACAGGTAAGATCGCTTTATTACTTGGGATGGCAGTCCAAAGTGGCTCATAAACTAAGACTTCTGGACGAAGTAACACGTCAATTAACCGCACTTTATCTTCAGGATACCCCGTACGAATTGGTGGAGCCACTTCCATGCCTGTCGCATCCTCACGAAGTTGCTCTAACATGGTTTCCCAAGCCCATGTTTTCCACACCGTTTTTATCTGGTTATCTTCATCATCAATCAAACGACCACGACTATCCCAATGTAGCCCCTCTGTACCATGAATAATTTTGGCTTGAAATCCTGCTTGAACCAGTGCATTACGCATAAACAATGAGTGGTAATCTTCTTCATCATCATGATCTTGCATAATATGAACAAGCGGCGTCGCTTCACTGTGTTTCCAACAATCCGCTAATGCATTACGTAAACCATCAGCAGGATTTTCACCAATATTCAATCCGCCTTGAATCGCCCATCGATTCATAAACTCACCGGCTTCCGCATGGCAAGAGGCTGAATCTGCGTTGTATTCATACACTTTCAATCCACGACTATCCATACAGAAATCTAAACGCCCCGTAATGGTTTGATAACGGCGATTTTGCCAAGATAAACGTAAGCGAGGCCATAATAATTTTGGAATATTAAAATATTCTAATAACTTATCGTCTTTTAAAACTTTATCTGTGGCATGCAAATACATTAAATGTAATTCATTAGTTGCACGAATTAACTCATGCTGTGCTGTTTCAGACATCGTAAAGTAACGATATTGGTCAGAATGGCTAACTTTATGCCCTCCCATGGCTTTCACATAGGCAGCTTCAAATTCATTGTTCTCATTCAGCCATTGATGTTCAAACTGACCGTTGTTTTCAATATGTTCTGCATGAATTTCAAGTTTCTCTTTTTCTGGCGTTGGCTGTGGCAGACTGTATTCGGTGTCTTCCGTTTGGATCATCCAACCTAAAATTTCGGTATCATCAAAGGTATCATGCAGAAAATAACCACTTTCAGAAACCGTCATCGGTAATTCACGCGTCCATTGCTGCCCGCTTGGTAAGCGAGAGTGAATCACGTTTTGTTCAGCAATGCGGATTTTATCCTCTAAGACTTCGGTAATAATCGCCACATGCCCCGTATGTTTAAATTCGCCCCCCTCTTGCCAAATTAAAAGGGCGCCTGCTTCAGGCTTACGTTTGCAACCATTTGCAAAGGCTTGTAAGGGTAATAAGGCATCATTCACCACTTGACGTAAAAATCGTAGAGAAAAGATCTCGTAAGCCATTCCTACATCAGTAAACACCATGCCATGATTGAGATATAAATAACGGCGCGCAAATTCTACACACTGCCATTTGTAGCCCATGTACTCTCTTCCTAAATAACTGCGAAAGGCAGCATCATCCGGATACTCTTTCTCATCGGCTGTATGATAATCTGATGAATAAATCGCAATCCCACCCGGTGCATAACCTAATAAACTTCCGAAAGGATCATGTGTACTAATATTGGCTGAACGTTCAGGCATAAAAACTCCCTGTTAAATAACTACTCGGAATAGTATAGATCTTTTGTCTAACTTCCCCAAAAAACTTTATGAAAGAAAGATGAAAAATTGAGTGATACACATTTTAAAAAAGAAAAAAGGCTGACATCTGCCAGCCTTGAAAATAAGTGTAAAAATAACCGCACTTGAGGTTATTTTACATACCAATGCGCTAATAAAATTCCTGTATTTACCGCAATATTTAATCCGGTTTTTAATGGATTACTTAAAGAAAGACGCACATTCACATCTTCTTTCTCACGAATATCATCTGTGCTGCCTTCACTCAATACTAATGCAACTTTGGCTGCAAATTTGAGTTGTTCCAACGCAATACCCTGTTTATTGGTTGATACATGAATAATCTGATAACCCGCCTTACGTAAAGCCTCTAACGCAATTTCTGTACTTTCTGTTTCTAAAATACGAATATGCTCCATTCCGCCTTCAGCCACACGCATCGCAGCCGGTGCATAAAGCTGTTCAACTTGATTTGTTACCACATTTTTAATGCCATAGAAGGCGCAAGTACGCACAACGCCACCTAGGTTTTGCGCATTATTGACTTGATCAAGCAATATCAAGCAGTCTTCTTGACGCGGGACATCTAAATAACCTTGCAAAGAGAAAGTACGTTGCTTCTTCACTAGCATACAAATGCCACCATGATGCTCAGTGCCACTTACTAAGCTTAGCTCATCGCTGTCCACCACGTGATACACTTTTTTATTCGCGGCTAAATAACTGAAAATCTCGCCAATTCGATGTGCCATTTGCACCGTTGCCCATACGCGAACAATGCTCTCTGGACGCTCAGCAAACAATTCTAAGCACGCATTTTCACCATACACTTTCATTTCTTCAGCACGGTTCTTTTTAATTTTCTCCGGTGCTCGTGGTGATAATGCGCCTGTTTTCTTTTCTTTCGGTTTATAACTCACGCCAGTACTTTTCACCATTACTTTTACCGAGCCACTTTCACCATTGGCTTTATTTAATGAAAGTTCAGCAATTTTTGGTTCTCTCACTTCTTGCTGTTGGAAGCCACGAGAAGGTTTACGATCATCCTTTTTTTTATCAAAGTGCGGTCGATTTCCCTCACGTTTTTCATTATTGCGACGATCATCAAAGCGACGTTCTTTTTCATTAAATGCACGTTTTGGGCTACGCTCTTGAAAAGATTTGGTGGAATTTGTTTGGAATGATGGTTTGCGTGAATTGCTCATAATTTACTTCTCGAAGGAAAAATTGGATAATAATTCGCCAAAAAATGCGAAAATTTGTGAGCATTATAACGAAAAAAAACCTTTTTTCTATCAATCCACAAAGGAAATATTGTAAACTAGAGCATTAATTTTTAGTGTAGAGATCGATTATGTTAATCAATAAAGCTAAACGAGCAGAACAAAATTTAAAAAATTTGCCTTTTCTTCCTTTACAGGCTGAACAGGTTGAGTTTCTGTTTAGTCCGCTTGAATTCAAAGCACAAATTATAGAATTAATTCGCCAAGCTAAAAAACGTATTTACGTGACCGCACTTTATTGGCAAAAAGATGAAGCGGGACAAGAAATACTCAATGAAATTTATCGCGTAAAACAAGATCATCCTGAATTGGATGTGAAAATTTTAGTGGATTGGCATCGCGGACAACGCAATTTACTCGGTGCAGAAAAATCTGCTACTAACGCTGATTGGTATTGTGAACAACGCCAAACCTATCAACTTCCCGATGAACCGAATATGTTCTTCGGTGTGCCCATTAATACCCGCGAAGTCTTCGGTGTATTACATATTAAAGGCTTTGTCTTTGATGATACCGTGCTTTATAGCGGCGCAAGTATTAATAACGTGTATTTACAACAACAAGATAAATACCGTTACGACCGCTATCAAAAAATCCATAATGCTGCACTGGCAGATTCTATGGTTAATTTCATCAATGATTATTTATTGGATTTCAGCGCGGTACATCCATTAGATGTGGCTAACCGCCCTCGCACCAAAGAAATTCGTAGTGCAATAAAAGCTTATCGTAAAAACTTATCTGCTCATGCTGAATATCAGCTAGAAAGTGCGGTTGGTTTTTCCGATGTTTTAAGCATTTCACCACTTTTTGGTTTAGGTGCATCAGGCAATGAATTAAATCAAGTTATCGAAGATTTATTCTTACAAGTGCAGGAAAAATTGGTGATTTGCACCCCTTATTTCAACTTCCCTCGCACACTAAGAAGTAAACTTGCCCGCTTATTAGAGCAAGGAAAGTGTGTCGAAATAATCGTGGGTGATAAAGTCGCGAACGATTTCTATATTCCACCAGAGCAGCCGTTTAAAATGGCAGGTGCATTGCCTTATTTATATGAAAGCAATCTTCGTCGCTTCTGCGAGAAATTTGATGCTTACATTAAAAATGGCCATCTAACTGTGCGTTTATGGAAAGATGGCGATAACACTTATCACCTCAAAGGTGTTTGGGTAGACAACCAGTATATTCTTTTAACAGGGAACAACTTAAACCCGCGCGCATGGCGTTTAGATGCGGAAAATGGATTATTAATCCACGATCCAAAACAAGAACTTCTGCCTCAAGTGGAACAAGAATTGTCGCACATCCGCCAACATACCAAAGTATTGCAAGATTATTCTGAATTAGAAGAATTGACGCAATATCCTGAACCGGTGCAAAAACTGTTGAAAAAATTTGCTCGGATTCAAGCAGACAAATTAGTCAAAATGATTTTATAAACATAAAAATAAGCCGGCAAATGTCGGCTTATTGCTTTGATCTTACGCAAAAATATCAACTAACATTGCGCAAGTGAAATAAGTTGTTATAATCGCCCAACTTTTTAATCTTATCGGAGAAATCAATGAACCCAATTTCTTATTGGCAACGCCTAAAAGTTGCATTTCAATATGTGATGCCACAAATCTATATGACACAAGCAGCAGGTTGGTTAGCTAAACAAAAATGGGGCGCAGTGACACATTTTGTGATTAAAGCGTTTGCAAAAAAATACAACATTGATATGAGCATTGCTGAAAAAGAAAAATTCAGTGATTACGCCAGTTTTAATGAATTCTTTATCCGTCCATTAAAAGAAAATGCACGACCAATTAACCAAAATCCAACCGCACTTTGTTGCCCTGCGGATGGCCGTGTAAGTGAATGTGGACACATTGATGATGATCGCCTATTACAAGCAAAAGGTCACTTCTTCAGCTTAAACGATTTATTAGCAGAAGATAAAGATTTAACTGAGACCTTTAAAAATGGGGAATTCGTCACCACTTATTTATCACCACGTGATTATCACCGTGTGCATATGCCATGTGATGGTACACTTCGCAAAATGATTTACGTGCCGGGTGATCTATTCTCCGTCAATCCGTTTTTAGCGAAACATGTGCCGAACCTCTTTGCACGTAATGAACGTGTGATTTGTGTCTTCGATACTGAATTCGGTACCATGATACAAATCTTAGTAGGTGCAACAATTACTGCAAGTATCGGCACTGTTTGGGCTGGAGTCATCAACCCACCACGTCATAACGAGGTGAAAGTCTGGACTTATGAAGGTGAAAGTGCGGTTAAATTAAGCAAGGGTCAAGAAATGGGTTGGTTCCAACTTGGTTCTACCGTAATTAATTTATTCCAAGCCGGTCAAGTGCAAATTGCCGATCATTTAAGCGTTGATGAACCTGTTCGCATGGGTGAAATCTTGGCATTGAAAAAATAGTTTTACAACAAAGGAAAAAACATGACAGCTCAAATTTTTGAACAAGTAAAATTAGAAAGTATTTCTGAAAAAGGCAGCTACGGTATCGGTTTACAAATCGGTCAACAATTAGCAGATAGCCAAATGGATATTTCTGTTGAAGCAGTAGCAAAAGGCATTTTTGATGCGTTAAATCGTAATCAACCAGCATTAGAAATTAATGATTTAATGCATTCTGTTCAAGCGCTTCAACAACAAGCAGCTGAAGCACAACAAGCGCAATTTAAAGCGATTGAAGAAGAAGGTAAAAAATTCTTAGAAGAAAACGCGAAAAAAGCGGGCGTAAATGTGACTGACAGCGGTTTACAATACGAAATTTTAAGCGAAGGTAACGGTAACAAACCATCTGCAACTGACAAAGTACGTGTTCACTACACAGGTACATTACCAGATGGTACCGTATTCGACAGCTCTGTTGCTCGTGGTGCACCAGCTGAATTCCCAGTAAATGGCGTAATTCGTGGTTGGGTTGAAGCATTACAAATGATGCCTGTTGGTTCTAAATGGAAACTCACTATTCCACACGAACTGGCTTACGGTGAACGTGGTGCTGGCGCATCTATCCCACCATTCTCACCCCTAGTGTTTGAAGTTGAATTACTCGATATTCTTTAAAAAGAAAAAGTGCGGTTAAAATTAACCGCACTTTTTTATTCTTCTTCGTCTTCGCTATAACGATCATCATCGTCATAATCATAGGTTAAGAGAGCATCCTCATCATAACCCTCTATATCAATCTGAACGCCATTTGAGCCAGCATCAAAACCATTAAACCATGCAGTTCTCAGCTCTTCAGGTACACGTCGGCCACAATAATTAATTCGTTTATTCAATTGAGATTGGCTTTGCGCTTGGAAATCTTTCCCTACTCGATAACCATCTAAATACCAGTCATCTTTATCGTGACAAGCCGTCGTATTTAAACGTTTTACGTGTTTGCTCACTGAAATTGGGCTACGATGTTTTACATAATAGCCCTGCGTACAAGCACTTAATAGCCCAACAGCTAAAACGGTCGCAATTAATCTCATGTTGTCTCCTTTTACTACTTAATATCGGGCTATCGCCCTTTTTATGGTTTTATAGACCAACAAAATAAAAGGAAGGTTCAGAAAATATGAGAGATCCGATTTCTATTGTACGTTAAAGCACAATCATGTCATCACGATGTAACGCAACTGCACCATATTCATAACCAAGAATTTGTTCAATTTCTTGGGATTTTTTCCCTTTGATTAATTCCAACGCATCGCTGTTATAACGCGGCATACCAAGTGCAATCACTTTACCTGAGGTATTCTTAATTTTGACGACTTCACCACGTGAGAAACGCCCTTCCACAGCCGTAATCCCTGCAGGCAACAACGATTTATTCTGTACTAACATAGCATTTTCAGCACCTTCATCAATCGTCAGCATGCCCGCTGATGGTGCGGCAAATAACCACTGTTTACGGCTTTCGAGACGATCTGAGTGATGAGCAATAAATTTAGTGCCAATTGGTTTATCGTAAGCCAAATCCACAATAACATCAGGTCGGCTACCTGGCGCAATAATCGTTTCTATACCCGAACGCGTTGCCACATCTGCCGCAATTATTTTTGTACTCATCCCGCCAGTACCAAGATTTGTACCGCTACCGCCTGCAATCGAACGAATATGATCGGTAATTTGCTCAACCACAGGAATTAATTTCGCATCTGGATTTTTACGAGGATCGCTTTCGTATAAACCTTGTTGATCTGTTAATAAATAAAGTTGTTCCGCTTGCACTAAAATCGCGACTAGCGCCGATAAATTATCGTTATCCCCTACTTTAATCTCAGCCGTTGCCACCGCATCATTCTCGTTAATCACTGGAATAATGTGATTGTCCAACAGCGCATGTAATGTATCGCGCGCATTTAAAAAACGTTCACGATCTTCAATATCGGCACGAGTTAATAAAATTTGTCCAATATGAATATCATAAATTGCAAATAATTTTTCCCAGGCTTGAATCAGTTGACTCTGCCCTACTGCAGCTAAAAGCTGCTTTGACGCAATGGTTGGAGGAAGTTGAGGATGATTTAAATAATGTCGTCCAGCAGCAATCGCCCCTGATGTCACAATCACGACACGAAAACCCGCTTGATGAAGTTGTGCAATCTGGCGAACAATATCGACCATGTGAGGAGCATTCAATTTTGGGGAACCATGTGTTAATGTGCTAGTACCAAATTTTACGACGATTGTTTTGCGATTTGCCGACATAGTTTATCCTCAGTGAAAAAATAGAAAAGTGCGGTTAAATTAGCACTAAAATTAATAAAAATCACGAAAAATCCAACCTCATATACAGATTTTGTGAATAGCTATGATATAGTGCAAAAAAATAAAAATAGGATAGAAAATATGACATTAAGTTTGATCGTTGCGACAACAAAAAATAACGTCATCGGAAAAGATAATCAAATGCCTTGGCACTTACCTGCCGATTTAGCCTGGTTTCGTAAAAATACCACGGGCAAACCGGTAATTATGGGACGTAAAACCTTTGAAAGCATTGGTCGCCCACTGCCGAAACGTACCAATATTGTCCTTTCACGTACCCCTTACGAACATGAAGGTGTCATCTGGAAAGAGAATTTTGAAAGTGCGGTCGATTTTGTCAAAAAATTTGATGAAATTATGTTAATTGGCGGCGGCGAGTTATTTAAACAATATTTACCTAAAGCAGATAAACTATACCTCACGCAAATTCAAGCTGACATTGATGGCGATACGTTCTTTCCTGAAATTAATTGGGCAGAATGGAACATCGAGTTTGAAGAATATCGTCAAGCAGATGCAGATAATTCCTATGATTGTCGTTTTTTAATTTTACAGCGTAAAGCATAAAACATATCAAAACCATTCTAAAAAAAAGTGCGGTCAAAACCCTAAAATGTTGACCGCACTTTTTTCCATCATCAAATCAACGATTCATCAAGCCATTTTTTCCTATAAATTCCCTATTTTTTGATCTGAGTCCCCTTTTGAAAACTGGCTTTGTAATATACTGGAATGATTTATTATCATTAGAGGAGAAATATTATGGGTATCTTCAGTGTACCACCGGATCTACCGGTTACTAAAAGCAAAGAGGAGATCGACAAAACTTATCGTTACTGGCGATTACATTTGATGATTACCAGTTATATCGGCTACGCCGTTTTCTATTTTACTCGTAAAAGTTTTAACTTCGTTATGCCAGCCATGCTAACGGACTTAGGGCTACAAAAAGCCGATATCGGTATCATGGGTACGGCGTTTTATCTCACCTATGGTGTATCTAAGTTCTTATCAGGTGTACTTGGTGACCGTTCTAACCCTCGTTACTTTATGGGGATTGGTTTAATGATGACAGGTATCGTCAACATTCTATTTGGCATGAGTTCATCTGTCTTTATGTTTATCACCCTTTGGATGATCAACGCCTTTTTCCAAGGTTGGGGCTGGCCTCCATGCTCAAAAATCCTAAATACTTGGTACTCACGTAACGAGCGCGGATTATGGTGGGCGATCTGGAATACCTCACATAACTTAGGTGGTGCACTTATTCCAATTTTATCTGGTGCCGTTGCCCTTTATTGGGGATGGCGTTATGGCATGATCGTGCCAGGGATTATTGCCTGTGTCATCGGTTTTGCTCTTTGTTTCTTATTACGCGATCGCCCAACATCTATGGGACTTCCAACCGTAGGTGAATGGCGTAATGATATTGCTGAAAAAGAACATGAAAGTGAAGGTTTAGGTTTATCTAACTGGGAAATTCTTAAAATTTATGTGTTTAAAAACAGCATTATCTGGGCATTAGCATTTTCTTGGTGTTTTATTTATATCATCCGTACCGGTATCAATGACTGGGGTAACTTATATTTAACAGAAACCCATGGTTATGACTTACTTAAAGCGAACTCCGCGGTTTCTTTCTTTGAAATCGGTGGATTCTTAGGCGCACTTTTTGCGGGCTGGGGCTCTGATAAGTTCTTCAACGGAAACCGTACCCAAATGAACATCATTTATGTGTTAGGTATTATTTCAACATCCTTAGCATTATGGTTCATCCCAAGCGATAACTATTTTGTGATGTGTGGATTATTCTTCCTGATGGGATTCTTTATCTTTGGTCCGCAATTTCTTATCGCAATGGCTGCGGCTGAAAACTCTCATAAACATGCTTCAGGTTCTTCTACCGGTTTCGTTAGTCTCTTCGCCTATATTGGTGCGGCAGCGGCGGGAGCACCATTAGCGTGGATTATTCAATCTCTCCACTGGAATGGATTCTTTGGTAGCTTGTTTATTGTGTCTCTTGCTTGTGCATTATTACTCGTTTTCGTGTACTTCTTGCAACGTAAGAAAAATAAACTAAAAGCCTAATCTAGGTATATAAAAATCGGGCTAAAACAATCATTGTTTTAGCCCGATTTCTTTTATATTAAATAACCTTTAAAAGATTATTCTAAGCGTTTAGCCATTTCTAACCAATCTGCTTTAAATTCACGACGCATATTGTTGATTGCATCAATAATATCATGGTGAACTAATTTTTCATTTTGAATACCCACACAGTAGCCACCTTTACCTTGTAGCAATATATCTACCGCATATACGCCCATACGTGAAGCTAAAATACGGTCGAAGGCACAAGGTGAACCACCACGTTGAATATGGCCTAATACGGTTGCACGGGTTTCATGGCCTACGCGCGCTTCAATCTCACGAGCAAGAGAATGTACGTCTGTGATTAATTCAGTAATCGCAATAATGGCATGGCGTTTTCCACGAATAATACTGCGTTCAATTTGGCGAATTAATTCTTCACGATTAAATTCCATTTCAGATGCCACAATGTATTCACAACCACCAGCAATACCTGCAGAAATGGTTAAATCACTACAGTGACGACCCATGATTTCCACGATAGAAATACGTTGGTGAGAACTTGAAGTGTCACGTAAACGGTCAATCGCATCCACCGCTGTTTGTAGTGCAGTTTCATAACCGATTGTGTAATCTGTTCCAGCCACATCGTTATCAATTGTGCCAGGGATACCTACGCAAGGGAAACCATGTTCTTCAGTAAGCAATTTTGCCCCCATGTAAGAACCGTCACCACCGATAACAACTAAAGCATCAATACCGTGAGAACGTAAAATTTCTGCACATTTTTCACGTACCGCAGGATCTTTAAATTCTGGGAAACGCGCAGAACCTAAGAATGTACCGCCACGGTTAATAATATCGGATACATTATAACGATTTAACTGTTGGATTTTATTATTATATAAGCCTTGATAACCGTCATAAATCCCAAATACTTCAAGCCCTTCTGCAAGAGCTGCACGAACAACGCCACGGATGGCAGCATTCATACCTGGTGCATCACCACCACTGGTTAATACAGCAATTTTTTTAATCATATTTACCTACTTTGAACTCTAAAAATAATTGGCGTCAAGATTACACCATCCATTATTTCTGCTCTAGAAAAATTTTTAAAATTTACGTGGAATTTGATCTAGTATAAGTTTTAGTGATGGAAAGAACTTTCACATTTCCAAGAAAGATCGGCTTTTTGTAATGTTTTGCTTTCCTTCGCCACCAAATACTTTTGTAAGTTTTTCACAATCTTTACTGTGTTTAAACGCTGAAATTTCTTACCTTGTTCCACTTTTTGGGAATATTGATATTGCACAAAACCACAACGTGGCACATTTTTACCCTTAGCTATGTCCACTTGCCAAGATGGATTTTGTTCTGTCGGAGCATAAATGACATAAGCATTTAACTCAGTGGCAGGCTTTTTCGGATTCGTTGAATTCGCAAGGATTTTGAAATCTTTCACACCTAAATTACGGTATACCTTCTCACGTAATGCTACGCGTTGCTCAATAGAACGGGATAAATCACGATCAAGCAACACTTCAATTTGAGATTGCCAATTTTCCAAGGTATCCGGCTCGGCAAGATAAACATAACGCGCAATCGTATCCAAATCTTGGCTTGCAGTAAGTTTATAAGTTTTGCCGTTGTACTCTATTTTTTCAGGAGTTTGAAGTTGACTCACTTTTGCCGCACAACCTGAGAGTAAAAGTGCGGTCAATATAACCAGGATTTTATTCATTGATATCTCGCTTAAATACAAATTCTTTTTCAGTTGAGGATGTCGCATCAAACCAATAACCACCTAGGTCAAACTCTTTCAGTTGTTCAACACGTTCCAAACGATTTTGAATGATAAAACGACACATTAAACCACGGGCTTTTTTTGCATAAAAGCTGACCACTTTGTATTTACCATTCTTATTATCTAAGAAAACAGGCTTAATAATCTGTGCATCTAATTGGCTTTCTTTTACTGATTTATAGTATTCATCGGAAGCTAAATTGATCAACAGACGATCGCCTTGCTCATCAAGTGCTTGTTGTACGGATTGAGTGATAATGTTCCCCCAAAAAGCATAAAGATCTTTCCCTTTTGGATTCGCTAACTTCGTGCCCATTTCCAAGCGATAAGGTTGCATTAAATCAAGGGGTTTAAGTAAGCCATATAAGCCAGAAAGCATACGTAAATGGCGTTGTGCGAATTGCACATCTTCATCAGATAAGCTATCCGCATCCAAACCGGTGTAAACATCACCTTTGAATGCCCAAATAGCTGCACGTGAATTTTTTTCGTTGTGAGATTTTGTCCATTCAGCAAAACGAGCGGCATTTAATCCTGCAAGCTTGTCACTGATAGACATTAAGGAAGAAAGATCTTGGGGAGATAATTGACGACAGATTTCAATCAGTTGCTCACTATAATCCGTCAAGTGCGGTTGAGAAACAGGAAGATTTCTGACCGCACTTTCAAAATCTAAGGTTTTTGCCGGGGAAATAATGGCTAACATAGGTTCTCCTTTCTAAACACTGAGCCGTATCTTAGCACAGGATAGCCTCCTTACTCTACCCCGTTTACGCTATCCGCTTATAGAGTCCATTCTCATTGACGATTAAATCTTGTAACTCCAAATCTAACAACTGCACTAAAAGCAAATCCACCGGCAAATTCAATGTAACCGATAAATCATCAAGGCTTATTGGTGTATAACTGATATGTTGATAAAGTTCAGGATGACTTGGTTCCACGGCTAGTGTTTTTGCTGTGAGTGGTTGAGCTATCGGCTTATTAATTTGCGTATTATGTACTGGAGGCTGAAAAACAACGCTGTGATTGAGGCTATCTAAAATATCTTTGACATTTTCCACCAACATCGCCCCTTGCTTAATCAGTTTATGGCAGCCTTGACTGTATTCACTTTGAATATTCCCTGGTAAGGCAAAAATATCGCGATTTTGTTCTAAAGCATAACGCGCTGTAATCAATGAACCGCTTTTCTCTGTGGCTTCAATGACTAATGTTCCTAATGAAAGCCCGCTAATAATGCGATTACGACGAGGAAAATTTTCAGCAATCGGTGCTTGCGTAGGGATAAATTCAGAAACTAATGCCCCGTTATTTTCGATAATTTGCTCGGCTAATCGGCGATGTTTAGCGGGGTAAATGTGATCTAATCCGCAGCCCAATACGGCAATGGTCTGCCCTTGAATATCCACCACCGCCTGATGGCTAAATCCATCGATACCTACAGCCAACCCACTCGTCACCGTTAATCCTACGAGAGAAAGCTCTGTCGCAAAATATTTTGCCCAATATTCCCCATAAGCGGAACAATAACGGCTTCCAACCATGGCGATTTGCTGAGCAGAAAGTGCGGTCAAATTGCCTTTCACAAATAACAAGGGCGGAAAACCACTAATTTGTTTGAGTAAAAAAGGATACTCATCTGAAAAACAGTGGATTAAATGATGGCCTTCTTTTTCTGCCCAGTTCAAAGCGGGTTCAATAAATTTCATTTCTGGCTGAAACCAACGACGAATCTGCAACGCATCCCAGCCCATTTGTTGAAATGCCACTTCATCATAATTTAACAAGTCTTCTATATTCACATGGACCAAAATTTGTTGAATCCGCACACTGCCCAATTTGGGCACTTGAGCTAATCGCAACAAAATCGACGTAAAATCGCTCATAATTCTCTCCTTTAAAAAGAAAATTATGGCGAGATTTGTCTCAAAAAATGAAAAGTTTGTCTTAATTCTGCGATTCAGATCGCAAAAAGAGAAAAAATTTTAGAAAAAATCGGCATACCAGAAACGAGGAATAAAACAGGACAAAAACAGCTTCTTAAAAGCTATTTTTAGAGATTAATTCTGATAAAAAACTTATATCAAGAGAAATAAACTTTTAAGATTGTGTAGAGATATTCATTTTAGATATAAATCACTGATAAATGATTTGACAGCAACATTTTTATCCGTAATATGGAAAGCGTTTTACAGAATTTTTTACAGGATTATCTTTTTATGTACCAAGCTGTTTCTTTATCTCTCAACCTCCTGCTCTCACATTCTTTGTGCGGCTAAGTTGTGGATAAAAAACACCTTTATGTAAAAAATCTATTATCAACCCGCACTTTTAAGATTGCGGGTTTTTTCGTTTTAAAATCACGGTAAAAATGACCGCACTTTGAGTGATAAAAGAAGGAAAATACTATGACAGATCGCGTTATTATTTTTGATACCACCTTGCGTGATGGCGAACAAGCGTTAAAAGCTAGCTTAACCGTTAAAGAGAAATTACAAATTGCTTTAGCACTTGAACGTTTAGGCGTAGATGTAATGGAAGTCGGTTTTCCGGTTTCTTCTCAAGGCGATTTTGAATCTGTTCAAACCATTGCACGCCATATCAAAAATAGTCGTGTTGCGGCACTTTCCCGTGCAGTAATTAAAGATATTGATGCTGCAGCTGAAGCCTTAAAAGTAGCAGAAGCGTTTCGTATCCATACATTTATTGCAGTTTCAGCATTACACGTTGAAGCCAAATTAAAACGTACCTTTGATGATGTGGTTGAAATGGCGGTAGCCGCAGTAAAACATGCACGTAATTATACTGACGATGTAGAATTTTCTTGCGAAGATGCAGGCCGTACAGGTATCGACAATATTTGTCGTATTGTTGAAGCGGCAATTAATGCAGGTGCAACAACTGTAAATATTCCTGACACTGTTGGTTTCTGCTTACCTAATCAATTCGGCAATATTATTGCTGAAGTACGTAACCGCGTACCAAATATCGATAAAGCTGTGATTTCCGTACATTGCCACAATGACTTGGGTATGGCAACGGCTAACTCCTTAACCGCTGTACAAAATGGTGCACGTCAAATTGAATGTACTATCAACGGCATTGGTGAACGCGCAGGCAATACCTCACTTGAAGAAGTGGTGATGGCAATGAAAGTTCGTCAAGAATTTATGGGCGTGGATACACGTATCAACACACAAGAAATTCATCGTGTCAGCCAAATGGTGAGCCAACTTTGTAATATGCCAATCCAACCGAATAAAGCGATTGTAGGTTCAAACGCTTTCGCACATTCATCCGGTATTCACCAAGATGGTATGTTAAAAAACCAAAATACCTACGAAATCATGTCACCAGAAACTATCGGCTTGAAGAAAGAGAAATTGAACTTAACCGCTCGTTCAGGTCGCGCAGCAGTAAAAGGCCATATGGCAGATATGGGCTACACCGAACAAGATTACGATTTAGACAAATTGTATGAAGCATTCTTAAAATTGGCAGACAAAAAAGGCCAAGTATTCGATTATGACTTAGAAGCTTTAGCCTTTATCGATATGCAACAAGGGGATGAGGATCGTTTAGTGTTAGATAAACTTTCTGCACATTCCACTAAAGAATATCCAGCAACTGCGTTTGTTCAAGTGGAATTGGATGGTAAAAAATTAAGCACCTCTTCTATCGGTGGTAATGGTCCGGTTGATGCAGTTTACAATGCGATCTTGAATTTAACCGGCTTAGATATCAAAATGTCCCACTATAACTTAACTGCAAAAGGCGAAGGTGCTGAAGCCTTAGGTCAGGTAGATATCGTGGTTGAACACGAAGGCCGAAAATTCCATGGCGTTGGTTTAGCGACAGACATCGTTGAATCTTCCGCACTTGCTTTAGTTCATGCAATTAATGCCATTTATCGTGCACATAAAGTCGCCGATATTAAAAGCCATAAACATCATTAATTAATTGAGTCCCCCTCTTTACAAAAGAGGGGAGAAAATTAACCGCACTTTAGTGTGACTGAAATAGGAAAAACAATATGCAATCATACAACATCGCTGTTCTACCAGGAGACGGTATTGGTCCAGAAGTGATGGCTGAAGCCATTAAAGTATTAAACAAAGTCCAAGAAAAATTCGGTTTCAAACTTAACTTCAATGAATTTTATGTAGGTGGTGCCGCAATTGATCATTGTGGTTGCCCATTACCAGCTGAAACCTTAAAAGGCTGTGATGATGCTGATGCGATTTTGTTTGGCTCTGTAGGTGGCCCTAAATGGACAAATTTACCTCCGGATCAACAACCAGAACGCGGTGCATTATTACCATTGCGTAAACATTTCAAATTATTCTGCAATCTTCGTCCTGCTACCCTTTATAAAGGTTTAGAAAAATTCTGTCCATTACGTGCAGATATTGCAGCGAAAGGATTTGATATGGTGGTTGTGCGTGAATTAACGGGCGGGATTTATTTTGGTCAGCCTAAAGGTCGTGAAGGTGAAGGTGCTCAAACCAAAGCATTCGATACTGAAGTTTATTACAAATATGAAATCGAGCGTATTGCACGTGCTGCTTTTGATGCGGCAATGAAACGTCGTAAACATGTGACTTCTGTGGATAAGGCGAACGTATTACAAGCTTCAATCTTATGGCGTGAAACCGTGACAGAAGTAGCGAAAGACTACCCTGAAGTCACCTTAGATCATATTTATATTGACAATGCGACCATGCAGTTAATCAAAGCGCCTGAATCTTTCGATGTACTCCTCTGCTCTAACATTTTCGGTGATATTATTTCTGATGAAGCGGCAATGATCACAGGTTCTATGGGGATGTTGCCATCTGCTAGCTTAAATGAAGAAGGTTTCGGTTTATATGAACCGGCTGGCGGTTCTGCACCGGATATCGCTGGTAAAGGCATTGCCAACCCAATCGCACAAATTCTTTCTGCCGCGATGATGTTGCGTTATAGCTTCAACTTAAATGATGCGGCTGATGCGATTGAAAATGCCGTGCAAAAAGTCTTAGCAAATGGTCACCGTACCGGTGATTTAGCTGATGATTCAGCCCCTGTTTCAACTGCGGAAATGGGTACATTAATCGCTAACGCAATCTAATAAAAAACAATTAAAGTGCGGTTTAAAAACACTGACAAAAAGCAACGCTTTTTGAACGTTGGCTCTGCCAACGGCTCCGAAGGAGCGAGTAAATCTTCAGGATTTACGAGTAATAATTTGACCGCACTTACTACTCTAACGAATTGAGAAAAATTATGGCAAAAACTCTTTACGAAAAATTATTCGATGCCCATGTGGTGTACGAAGCTGAAGGCGAAACGCCGATTTTGTATATTAACCGTCATTTAATCCATGAAGTGACCAGCCCACAAGCCTTTGATGGTTTACGTGTGGCAGGCCGCCAAGTACGTCAAGTCAGTAAAACTTTCGGTACCATGGATCACAGTATTTCTACCCAAGTACGTGATGTAAATAAACTTGAAGGCCAAGCGAAAATTCAAGTATTGGAACTTGAAAAAAATACGAAAGCGACCGGTATTCAATTATTCGACATGACCACAAAAGAACAAGGTATTGTGCATGTCATGGGGCCTGAACAAGGTTTAACCTTACCAGGTATGACTATCGTGTGTGGCGACTCCCATACTGCCACCCACGGGGCGTTCGGTGCTTTGGCATTTGGTATTGGTACATCTGAAGTAGAACACGTATTAGCCACACAAACCTTAAAACAAGCTCGTGCGAAAAATATGAAAATTGAAGTGCGTGGCAAAGTGGCGCCAGGCATTACCGCAAAAGACATTATTCTTGCCATTATCGGCAAAACCACCATGGCAGGTGGCACAGGCCATGTGGTGGAATTCTGCGGGGAAGCCATTCGTGACCTTTCTATGGAAGGCCGTATGACCGTTTGTAATATGGCGATTGAAATGGGCGCGAAAGCGGGTTTAATCGCGCCAGATGAAACGACTTTCGAATACTTAAAAGGTCGTCCGCATGCACCAAAAGGTAAAGATTGGGATGATGCCGTTGCTTATTGGAAAACCTTAAAATCCGATGATGATGCGAAATTTGACACGGTCATCACGTTAGAAGCCAAAGATATTGCACCACAGGTGACTTGGGGAACAAACCCAGGCCAAGTAATTGGTATCGATCAGCCAGTGCCAAATCCAGCAGAAATGACCGATCCCGTGACTCGTGCTTCAGCAGAAAAAGCGTTGAATTATATCGGTTTAGAACCGAATACCGATTTAAAAGACATTCCAGTAGATCAAGTGTTTATTGGCTCTTGCACCAATGCTCGTATCGAAGATTTACGTGCGGCAGCTGCCGTGATGAAAGGTCGTAAAAAAGCTGATAATGTAAAACGTATTTTAGTGGTGCCAGGTTCAGGCTTAGTGAAAGAACAAGCAGAAAAAGAAGGCTTGGATAAAATCTTTATCGAAGCAGGTGCTGAATGGCGTAATCCTGGCTGTTCTATGTGCTTAGGGATGAACGATGACCGTTTAGGTGAATGGGAACGCTGTGCTTCCACGTCAAACCGTAACTTTGAGGGTCGTCAAGGCCGTAATGGTCGTACTCACTTGGTGAGTCCTGCGATGGCAGCGGCAGCGGGAATGTTTGGTAAATTCGTTGATATTCGTGACGTCACATTAAACTAAGGAGCAGAAAATGGCAGGATTTAAACAACTTTCAGGCTTAGTAGTGCCATTGGATGCAGCAAACGTGGACACGGATGCGATTATTCCAAAACAATTTTTACAAGCGATTACGCGCGTAGGTTTCGGCAAACACTTATTCCACGAATGGCGTTATTTGGATGTAGAAGGTACCAAGCCAAATCCAGATTTCGTATTGAATTATCCACAATATCAAGGCGCGACCATTTTATTAGCGCGTAAAAATCTTGGTTGTGGTTCCTCGCGTGAACACGCACCTTGGGCATTAGCCGATTACGGTTTCAAAGTGATGATCGCACCAAGTTTTGCGGATATTTTCTATAACAACAGTTTAAACAACCACATGTTACCGATTCGTTTAAGCGAAGAAGAGGTGGAAGAAATCTTCCAATGGGTGTGGGCAAATGAAGGCAAACAAATCCATGTGGATTTGGAAGCGATGACTGTCACTGTGGGTGATAAAGTCTATCACTTTGAACTGGATGAATTCCGCCGTCATTGTTTGTTAAACGGCTTGGATAACATCGGTTTGACGTTACAACACGAAGATGCCATCAGCGAATATGAAAAAAATATTCCAGCATTTTTACGTTAATCTGTTTTTTTACTCGGACAGCAAATATTGCTAACCATTCGGCGGACAATTTGTCCGCCTTTCTTTTTGAAAACATTCCATTTTTTTACCGCACTTTCTCCCCTTTTATTTGACAGTACCCATGCTTATCCCTATTATTCCGACCAATATTGATTGATTTTAAAAAGAGCTGTCTATGTCACATAATCAAACCGAATTACTGAAAAAATCCCTCGCTGAACGCATTCTCATTTTAGATGGTGCGATGGGGACGATGATCCAAAAATACAAACTCACCGAGGCTGATTTTAGAGGCGAGCGTTTTAAAGAAAGTGCGGTTGATTTGCGTGGGAATAATGATTTGCTCACCTTAACCCAGCCGTTGTTGATTTCTGCGATTCATGAGAAATACTTACAAGCAGGCGCAGATATTATTGAAACCAACACCTTCAGTTCTACCACTATTGCGCAAGCGGATTATGATTTACAGTCTATTGCCTACGAACTGAATTTTGCAGGGGCAAAACTAGCGCGTTTAGCCGCAGATAAATACAGCACACCAGAAAAACCTCGCTTTGTTGCGGGCGTGTTAGGGCCAACCAACCGTACAGCCTCTATTTCTCCTGATGTAAACGACCCAGGTTTCCGTAATATTACCTTTATGGAACTGGTGGATGCCTATGCCCAAGCGACCAACGGCTTAATTGAAGGTGGTGCAGATTTAATCATGATCGAAACTATTTTCGATACGTTAAACGCAAAAGCCGCTATTTTCGCCATTGAAACCGTATTTGAAGAATTAGGTGTGGAATTGCCGATTATGATTTCCGGCACCATTACTGATGCTTCTGGCCGTACCCTTTCAGGGCAAACCACCGAAGCATTCTACAACTCGCTTCGTCACGCTAAACCACTGACTTTTGGTTTGAACTGTGCGCTCGGCCCGAAAGAACTTCGCCAATATGTTGAACAACTGTCTAAAATCAGCGAAACCTATGTGTCTGTTCACCCGAATGCGGGCTTGCCGAATGCTTTTGGTGGCTATGATTTAGGTGCAGAAGAGATGGCCGCACACCTTAAAGAATGGGCTGAAAGTGGCTTTGTGAACATTGTCGGTGGTTGTTGTGGTACGACGCCAGAACACATCAAAGCCTTTGCGGATGCCATGCAAGGTATTGCGCCGCGTAAATTACCTGAAATTAAAACCGCCATGCGTTTATCAGGCTTAGAACCACTCAATATTGATGATGAAAGCCTATTCGTAAACGTGGGCGAACGTAATAACGTGACAGGTTCGGCCAAATTCAAACGTTTAATTAAAGAAGACAAATTTGCTGAAGCCATTGAAATTGCTATCGACCAAGTGGAAAACGGCGCGCAAGTGATCGACGTCAATATGGACGAAGCCTTGCTCGACGGCAAAAAATGCATGACCCGTTTCCTCAATATTATGGCGACCGAGCCAGATGCTGCCAAAGTGCCAGTCATGATCGACTCGTCTAAATGGGAAGTGATTGAGGCTGGTTTACAGTCGGTACAAGGTAAACCGATTGTAAACTCCATCTCGTTAAAAGAAGGCGAAGAAATCTTTATCGAACACGCTAAATTAGTACGTAAATATGGTGCAGCGGTGGTCGTCATGGCGTTTGACGAAGTGGGTCAAGCCGATACTGAAGATCGCAAAGTAGAAATCTGTACCCGTGCCTATAACATTTTAGTCAATCAACTTGGCTTCCCACCAGAAGATATTATTTTCGACCCGAACATTTTCGCCATTGGTACGGGGATTGAAGAACACAACAACTACGGCGTGGATTTCATCAACGCCACTGGTCGCATTAAACGCGCGCTACCGCACGCAAAAATCTCGGGCGGGGTGTCGAATGTGTCTTTCTCATTCCGTGGTAACAACGTGATGCGTGAAGCCATTCACGCCGTCTTCCTCTATCACGCCATCAAACAAGGCATGGATATGGGGATTGTGAATGCAGGGCAACTTGCCATTTATGATGATCTCGATCCTGAATTGCGTGAAATTGTGGAAGATGCGGTATTAAACCGAAGCCCAGATGCGACTGAAAAACTACTCGATATTGCAGAAAAATATCGTAACCAAGGCAACGATGAAAGTGCGGTCGATTCTGTGGCAGAATGGCGTACTTGGCCAGTGGAAGAACGTTTAAAACACGCGCTGGTGAAAGGGATTACCACTTACATTGTGGAAGATACGGAAGAAGCCCGCCAAACATTGCCAAGTCCATTAGATGTGATTGAAGGCCCATTGATGGCAGGCATGGACGTAGTCGGCGATTTATTCGGTGACGGTAAAATGTTCCTCCCACAAGTGGTGAAATCTGCACGCGTGATGAAACAATCTGTGGCGTATTTAGAGCCGTTTATCAATGCAACTAAACAAAAAGGTTCAAGCAACGGTAAAGTGGTGATTGCGACCGTAAAAGGCGATGTGCACGATATCGGTAAAAACATCGTAAGCGTGGTAATGCAATGTAATAACTTTGAAGTGATTGACTTAGGCGTGATGGTGCCTGCGGACAAAATCATTCAAACCGCCATTGATGAAAAAGCGGACATCATCGCGTTAAGTGGTTTAATTACCCCTTCTTTAGATGAGATGGAATACTTCTTGGGTGAAATGACTCGCTTAGGCTTAAACCTGCCTGTGATGATTGGCGGTGCAACCACCTCTAAAGAACATACAGCAATTAAACTTTATCCAAAATATAAAGAACACGGCGTATTTTATACTTCTAACGCCTCCCGTGCGGTTACGGTGTGTGCGACCTTGATGAACCCTGAAAGCCGTGCGGCATTATGGGAACAGTTCAAGAAAGATTACGAGAAAATTCAGCAATCGTTCTCTAACCGTAAACCACTGCGTAAACAACTGAGCATTGAAGAAGCACGTGCAAACCGCTTTGATGGCTTTAGTGGCGAATGGGCAGATTACGTGCCGCCAAAACCAAACCAAACCGGTATTGTGGAATTTAAAAACGTACCGATTGCCACATTACGTAAATTTATCGACTGGTCGCCATTCTTCCGCATTTGGGGCTTGATGGGCGGCTATCCTGATGCCTTTGATTATCCGGAAGGTGGCGAAGAAGCACGCAAAGTGTGGAATGATGCACAAGTGGTTTTAGATGAATTAGAGCAAAACCATAAGCTCAACCCAAGCGGTATTTTAGGCATTTTCCCTGCGGAACGTGTGGGCGATGATGTGGTGTTATTTTCTGATGAAGAACGCACACAAACCATTGGCACCGCTTATGGCTTACGCCAACAAACCGAACGGGGCAAAAACAGCAAAAGCCCGTTTAACTTTGCTTTAAGTGACTTTATTGCTGATCGCGAAAGCGGTAAAAAAGACTGGTTCGGCATGTTCGCCGTCTGTGCGGGCATTGAAGAAATGGAATTAGTGGAAGGCTATAAAGCGGCAGGCGATGACTACAATGCAATCTTACTACAAGCTGTGGGCGACCGCTTAGCGGAAGCCATGGCAGAATACCTGCACTTTGAGCTTCGCACCCGCATTTGGGGCTACACGCAAGAAGAATTCGATAATCAAGGTTTAATCAATGAAAACTATGTTGGCATCCGCCCTGCACCGGGTTATCCAAGCTGCCCTGAGCATACCGAAAAAGCCTTGATTTGGGATTTATTAGAAGTAGAACAACGCATCGGCATGAAACTCACCGAAAGCTACGCCATGTGGCCTGCTGCTTCTGTCTGCGGTTGGTACTTCACCCACCCTGCTAGCAACTATTTCACCTTAGGTCGCATTGATGAAGACCAAGCTCAAGATTATGCCAAACGTAAAGGTTGGGATGAGAGAGAGATGATGAAGTGGTTGGGTGTGGCGATGAAGTAGAGTGCCCACATATTTTATAACTAATTATTTAAGTATTAAATTAACTAAATTTAAGAGTATCAAATGAATATAGGTTACTTAAACAAGCTCATGTATACATTTAAAATGGATATCATTAATCACTTACCTATTACTCGCTGGGATTTTGATGGGATTTTTGAATATATAAAAAAAAATCACGAACGTGAATATTATGAACTTGTGTCTGATTCTCAAAAAGCTAATAAGCTATCTGCTAAAGAATTTTGTCAGAATATACTTTGGATGAGTTCAGAGCCCAAAGAGAAATTTATTTTATTTTATGAGAAAGCTTTAAGCGACTTAAATAAAATAGATAAAAATTTAAATCTTATTGAAGAAGGAATTAATAATCTAAAAAGCATAAAGAATCAATATAAAATGTTGAACATCAATCAAAGATATGAATTAAAAAAACTTGAATATTTTAAAGAAAAAAATAATAAGGCGAAAGAAGAAGTTATTAATTTTATCTCATCCACAATAAAATACTACTCCTATGAAAAATGTATTAATTCTCCTATGGGAAATAGTATAACAAAATTGATTGAAGGAGATATGCCTTATTCATTTTCAAAAGGAACAATATTGGAGCACAAAGATTTTTATAATCCAAATTCATTAACCGATCTATCAAATAAATTTTTAGATTTTTATTTAGATGAACATATACAACTAGAAGAACTTTATAAAAGACCAGAGTATAAAGATCAGTTTTTAGACATTTCAAAAAGATACTTATATGGCAAACTCCCAAGATTCCCTGAACCAAACAAATTACAAAAATTAAAAAACATTATTGAAAATAATCATATTATAAATAGAAGAAAAGATATCTTATATAAAATCATAGAAGCATTTGAGAACAAAGAATTCCTATTGGTTATTAATATATTACCTCTTCAAATAGAAGGTATTTTTCATGATATTTGCCAAGCTTATGGTATTGAAGAACATTTACTAAGTATATCTTCTATAAACAATAAGCTAGAACTACTAAGAAAAAAATCAATTAATTTCTATCTATTTGAATATTATTCTTTTAAATTCCCCATAACTAGAAATCAAGTAGCTCATGGAGAACTAGTATCAGGTGAATTAGAATTAAAAGCAACTATGCTAATTCTAGATCTCATACCAGTAGCCGAAATGTCTCTTGATGAAATGATCCCCATAAACAAAAAACTAAAACTTATAAAAAATATACTTGATAGTAACGACCTCAATTCACTACTAGATATATTTAAATATAATTTATTAGATATAAAAATACCAGAATTCTACAATATAGACGATAATTACTTATCATTATGTGATAGCAATGATTTTTTTGAAAAAATTAGAACTAAAATTAAATCAGAAAAATTATACTTACCAAACAATAAAGACAAACTGAAAAAATTTATGAAAATAGTATCACAATTAGAAAATCACAATATTGCTACTCATAGAGTTGAATCATTTAGAAAGGAATTAAACAGCTTGCTAAAAAAATATAATGAAGAAGATAATGCTGGGAAAAATCTTAAAATATTGGATTTATAATATTCAGTATTTTATTTTCTATTCTCTTAAATAATCCAATAATTTGAAAAAACAGTAGCCCCTTATATGCAGTATATCCTTGCACAATCCGCAATTTCCGCTATCATACTCCCTTTCTCATTCACTCTACTCTCGGAACTTTATCGATGAATAAATTTAAATTAGCATTACTGACGGCGGCATTCGTAGGTTTGTTTGCTTGTACAACAACACAACAACCAAAGAAAACCGTTAAAACACGATACCTTAAAAATAACATTAGCCAAGCGGAATTAAACAATCCAAAAGACTACAAGCGTTATTATTATTCTTGCCACAATTCAGAAACGGGTTCAAGTTCGTATTTAACCACTTACTTCCCGCTTTCAAGAGAAAGCCGCATGAAAGATAACTTTGGTATTTATTTCCAATTAGACGGTGGGAAAGCGGTACCGTTTGATCATGTGGAAAATCGTACATTGAATGCACGTGGAAATCGCTTTGAAGTGATTTATCGCTCTTATGAGCCGATTGATGGCAGTTATGTTGATTTAATCGCTCGTGAAAATAATTCTGTGTACTATAAGAATAATCAAGGCATGAGAAGCACTTGGTTAAACTGTCGAGAAGGCTAACTCTCACTGAAAGTGCGGTCATTTTTAGACGCATTTTTCCAAACAAAAAAGCACGAGCTTAAACTCGTGCTTTTTCTTTTTTATTTCGATTAGGCTTTTGCTTGTGCACGTTTCACGAAAACGACTGAAAGCGTGAATGCTACCACAAATGAAATCACCATACCGATGCAGTACATCGCAAGGCTATCCGGTTTGATAGATGGAATACCTAAGAATCCTGCTGCGCCTAATGCAATGGCTTTTACATTGAAGAATGCGATAAAGGCACTTGCAAGACCTGAACCAATCATCGCCGCAAAGAAAGCTTGACGATAACGTAGGTTCACCCCGAACATCGCCGGTTCAGTAATCCCTAATAATGCAGAGATACCTGATGGTACCGCTAAACCACGTACTTTAGGATCTTTTAATGCCACTGCCACACCTAAACAGGCTGCACCTTGTGCGATATTTGACATTGCGGCGATTGGGAAAATAAAGGTACCGCCTGTATTTGCCATTTCAGCCAATAATTGTGTTTCAACCGCAATAAAGGTTTGATGCATACCCGTGATAACGATTGGTGCATAGAATGCCCCGAAGATCGCCCCACCAACGAAACCTAAAGTGTCATATAACCAAGTTAAACCTGATGCAATTAATGACCCTGCTTCACGACCAATTGGACCGATTACGGTAAATGCTAAGAAGCCCGCAATAAAGAGCGAGAATAATGGGGTAATAAGGTTATCTAAGTAAGAAGGCACAAACTTACGGAAGGTTTTTTCTAAGGTTGCTAATACCCAAGCAGAAACTAATGTTGGGATAACGGTACCTTGATAGCCGACTTTTTCAATTTCAAGACCGAATACATTCCAGTATTGGATTTTACCTTGCGCAAGGGTTAACGCGTAGTTCCAACCATCTGCTAATGCTGGGTGAACCAATAACATCCCAAGCGCCGCCCCTAAGAATGGGTTACCACCGAATTTACGGGTGGCTGAGAAACCAAGTAATACCGGTAAGAATACAAATGGTGCATTCGCGATGGTGTTAATAAAATCCACCAAATCCGCAAGACCTGGGTGCATATCAATCACGCTTAATTCATCAACGAAGAAACCTTTCGCTGTAAGCATGGAGTGAATACCCATTAACAAACCGCCTGCTACGATTGCCGGAATGATTGGCACGAAAATATCTGCCAAGCCTTTCACCAAACGTTGTAATAAGTTTTGATTGCCTGATGCTGCTTCAGCCACTTCAGCTTTACTCACATCACCGATACCAAGTAATTTAGTAAGTTCAGCATGGACTTTATTCACCGTACCTGAACCGAAGATAATTTGATATTGACCAGCGACAGCAAACTGCCCTTTCACGCCTTCAATGTTATCAATACCTTCTTTGTCCACTTTGCTTTCATCGTTTAACACAATACGTAAACGCGTTGCGCAATGTGCTGCTGTGGCGATGTTTTCTTTGCCACCAAGCTTATCAATCACTTGCTGGGCGATTTGAGGGAAGTTCATAGTGCTCTCCTAATGAGTTTCTAAAAAAAAAAGAAATTGACCGATTGTAACTAAAACAGGGGATAATAACTAGCGGTCTAAACAAATTTTAGGCGAAAAAAAACCGACTTGATTAAGTCGGTTTATAGTTGGTGCTCTGGGCGAGACTTGAACTCGCACGGCCTGCGGCCACTACCCCCTCAAGATAGCGTGTCTACCAATTCCACCACCAGAGCGTTTATTCTGTTTTTATTCCTTATTGCGGAATGTCATTATTTTTGTTTTCAACTGCTGGAGCAACTTGTTGTTGCTGTTGTTGAACTTGTTCAGCAGTTTGAGATAAATCGTCAAACGAACCTTTTTGTACGTTGCCACGGTGAGAGTTAATGTTACCTAACACTAAAGCAATCACAAAAAAGCCAGTTGCTAAGATTGCACTGGTACGAGTTAAAAAGTTACCTGCACCAGCAGAACCAAACATAGTACCTGATGCACCGCCGCCAAATGACGCACCTGCGTTCGCGCCTTTACCTTGTTGAATAAGGATAAAGCCGATTAAGGCGATACAAATTAATACATAAACAAATAATAAAATATTGTACATTATTCTTTCTTCTCTAAATTGCGATTTCGCAAGAAAACTGGGAGCAAATGTTATATAAAATTCACGCTTTTCGCAAGCGCTTTCCCATTTTTTTTACTTAATTGTATTAAGTTTAATCAATTTTCAGCGTTTAAATCTTCCGATTTTTTGACCGCTCTTTTTCGTTTCGTTGCTGGTATGCTTAAACCTTTTGAAATCTGACTTAAACGACGTAATGCAGTGAAATCAACAAAACGCACTAAATCCGGCAACATTTGATTAAGCGTAAACATAAATTGCTGATAACTCGCCTGTTTTTGACTGATATCCGTTAATTGTGCTTCCCAATGTGCCGTCATATCAGGTTGTGTAGCAATATCAGGTAAAGCAGAAATCAGGATCCGCCCCGTTTCTGTGCTGTGAATATTGCGTCCTTTTTTGGTCAAAAAGCCTCGTTTAAATAGCAATTCAATAATGCCTGCGCGTGTTGCCTCTGTGCCAAGTCCATCCGTTTCACGCAGAATTTTTTTCAATTCTTTATCTTGCACAAAACGCGCAATACCCGTCATGGCGGAAAGCAACGTCGCATCAGTAAAAGGTTTTGGCGGTTGCGTTTTTTTGCTCACCACTTCACCTCGTTCGCAATACAGGATCTGTCCTTTCTTCACGATCGGCAACAGCGGCTCTTGATTTTCATCTTCGTCTTCTTTGCCAAGCAACTCTTTCCACCCTGCAGTTTGCAAGTTACGCGCTTGTGCCACAAAAGTACCGCCCGCAATACTTAAGGTAATTTTGCTTTTACGATATTCCGCATCTGGACAGAATTGCAATAAATACTGGCGTGCAATCAATTCATAAATACGCTGTTCATCAATACTTAAATTAATCGAGCGTGTGTTAGCCGTTGGAATGATCGCATGGTGTGCTTCCACCTTTTTGTCATTCCAACAACGATTACGTTGCTCGCTATCCACCACCGACGGCAAGGTTTGATAAGTCTGACAATGCTGTGAAATCGCATTCATCACTTTATGTCGTTCAGCAAAATGCTCTTCCGGCAAATAACGACAATCAGAACGCGGATAGGTAATCAAACGATGGGTTTCATATAAACGCTGACAGGTATCCAACACACTTTGTGCTGACATGCCAAAACGTTTTGCCGCATCAATCTGCAATGCTGACAAGGAATAAGGCAAAGGCGCTGTTTCTTTTTCTCGCTTATCCACATATTCAGTCACTTCGGCAGGTTGATCGGTAATGCGTTTCACCACATTTTCGGCTAAGCCTAAAGACAGTACGCGACCATCTTCATCTTGGTAGTCTTCGCAAGCTTTACTCGGTTGCCAAAGTGCAGAAAAAAGTGCGGTCGGATTTTCAGACGTTTTTTCGTCTTTCACCCATGCCAATACTTCATAGAAATCTTTTGGTTGGAAATGTTCAATTTCCAAATCTCTACGCACAATCAAGCCTAACACAGGTGTTTGCACTCGCCCAACGGAAAGCACGCCATCATAACCCGCTTGGCGACCGCGAATGGTATAAGCGCGGGTCATATTAATGCCGTACAGCCAGTCCGCACGAGCGCGTGCCAGCGCAGAGGTTGCCAATGGAATAAAATGACGATTCGGTTGGAGCTTTTGTACCGCTTTTTCCACCGCACTTGGGTTAAGATCGCTAATCAAACAACGCAAAATGCCATCACGTTTTTCCGCTGATAAATTGGCATAACTAAATACTTCATCCACCAGCAACTGCCCTTCTCTATCCGGGTCACCTGCGTTAACTAAAACATCAGCTTGATGAATGAGTTTTTCCACTACAGAAAGTTGTTTTTTGACTTCTTTTCGCGGTAACAGAATCCATTTTTCAGGAATGATGGGTAAATGTTCTAAACGCCATTGTTTGAATTTCGGATCGTAGGCATCCGGTTCAGCCTGTTCGAGCAAATGCCCCACGCACCAAGTCACGACATCATCATTGCCGCATTTAATAAAACCATCCCCCCGTTGATGAGGTTTTGGCAATACATCGGCAATCGCTCGCCCAAGACTGGGTTTCTCGGCAATAAACAGGCGCATAAGATTAGTCGATCTGACGACGACCTAAGAAAGAATGGGTTAAGGTGGTGCCGTCCACGGTTTCTAATTCACCACCGACAGGGATCCCATGGGCAATACGGCTTACTTTAATATTATGTTGATGGCAAATTTCAGCAATATAATTGGCTGTGGCATCGCCTTCCACCGTTGGATTGGTCGCTAAAATCACTTCGTGGAAAGATTCTTCGACCAGACGTTTTTGCAATAAATCTAAACCAATTTCTTTCGGACCAATACCATCTAAAGGCGATAAGTGTCCCATTAAGACGAAATAACGTCCAGAAAACTGGCCGGTTTGCTCAATAGCCTGAATATCCGCCGGCATTTCCACCACGCAAAGCAAACCTGAATTTTGACGGCGAGGATTGTTACAAATATTGCACGTTTCCTCTTCGGTAAAATCACGACACTGTGAACAATGCCCAATTTTAGACATTGCTTCCGTTAATGCACGTGCTAAATTCATCCCACCGCTACGATTGCGCTGTAAGAGATGATAAGCCATGCGCTGCGCTGATTTCGGGCCAACACCCGGCAAGCAACGAAGGTTTTCAATAAGATGTTCTAAAAGTGGACTGCTTTGCATAATATTTATGATGGGAGAAAATGAATGGTGTGTGAACGTGTAAATTCACACACCCGATGAATTAAAATGGAAGTTTCATTCCTGGAGGTAATGGCATGCCTGCGGTTACAGACGCCATTTTTTCTTTTTGTAATTCTTCTGCACGACGGACTGCATCGTTGAATGCGGCAGCAATTAAATCTTCCAACATTTCTTTATCGTCTTCCATTAAAGAAGGATCGATCTCAATACGACGGCAGTTGTGCGCACCATTAATCGTGATTTTTACTAAACCTGCACCACTTTCGCCTGTTACTTCTAATTGGGCAATTTCTTCCTGCATTTTTTGCATTTTTTCTTGCATTTGTTGGGCTTGTTTCATCAAGCCGCCTAAACCGCCTTTTCCAAACATTGGATTTTCCTTCTTAAATTAACTAAAACGAGCCGCATTTTAGCGAAAAAATTTGCCTTTGGGAACAGAGAAATTTATTATTCCATACTTCAAAACTTGGTCAAAAACGACCGCACTTTTATTTAGGAATTGCAGATGGAAACTCGTTATTACTTTATATTTACGGCAGCTATTATTTTGTTACAACTGCTGATTTATATTTTTAATAAAACACTGATTTGGTGGCTTAACAAACCTTTCTCCCCAAAGACAAGACGAGCAATTACCTTTGTCAGCTTTTTGCTTCCTAATGTCTTGGTTATTTGCCATTTTTTAAAGCTTTTTACGGTGTTTCGACTTATAGCTTTAATGCTCGCGCTACTCCTTTTTTCAGCCTTTGCAAGTATTGCTGTAGGATGTGTTCATTTTCTTTTCCGAAAATCAAAATCCATCACAAAAATCGACCGCACTTTACGCATTGCTTACCCGATTTTATTTATTGGTATCACTGCCTTAAGTGTGTATAACGCCTATGTCACACGTGTTATTCATTATGAAATTACGCTAGATAAACCGATAAAACCATTGCGAATTGGCATGGCAAGCGATCTCCATTTAGGTAAATTATTTGGCGGGAAAGAATTGGATAAACTGGCTGAGATTATGCAGCAAGAAAAGGTGGATATCATTTTATTGCCTGGCGATATTATGGATGATAACGTCAACGCTTATTTAGCCGAAAAAATGCAACCCCATTTAGCGAAACTCAAGGCCCCAATGGGCGTTTATGCCACACTAGGCAATCATGACTTATTCGGTGACCAAGATCGAATTGATCGAGAAATTCGCAAAGCTGGTATTACGGTATTAAGAGATGAAACATTAACATTAAATAATGAATTGGTACTGATTGGACGAAATGACAATCTTGCTCACGATAGACCAAGTACCGAGACGTTATTAAAACAAGTGAATACTGATTTGCCGATTATTCTCTTGGATCACCGACCAACAGATATCGAAAAACATGCGTCACTCCCGCTTGATATCCAAGTTTCAGGGCATGCACATAAAGGGCAAGTATTCCCGGCCAGTTTAATCACAAAAATGATATATCGTTTGGATTATGGTCATGAAAAAATTGGCAATCCACATGTTTTTGTCACTTCTGGTTACGGCTTTTGGGGCATCCCAATGCGCTTAGGATCTCAATCAGAAGTAGTAATTATTGATGTGAAAGGAAGATAAAAAAGAGCGGTCAAAAATGACCGCTCTTTTATTATCAATGACATCTTAAGAACACACCACTTTCACCGCTAAACCACCTTTCGATGTTTCGCGATATTTAGCATTCATGTCTTTACCTGTTTCATACATGGTTTCAATCACTTTATCCAAGGTTACGCGAGGATTAGTGGTTCGGCGTAATGCCATACGGCTAGCGTTAATCGCTTTCACCGAAGCAATCGCGTTACGTTCAATACAAGGTACTTGCACTTGGCCACCAACCGGGTCGCAAGTTAAGCCCAAGTTATGTTCCATCGCAATTTCAGCTGCGATACACACTTGTACTGGTGTACCACCTAAGATCTCAGTTAAACCTGCGGCAGCCATTGAACATGCAACCCCCACTTCACCTTGGCAACCGACCTCTGCCCCCGAAATAGATGCATTCATCTTATAAAGGGAACCAATCATACCGGCAGCCAATAAGTAGCGCTCAATGACTTCTGGTGTTAAAGGTGCGACAAATTTTTCATAATAAGAAAGCACTGCTGGCACAATACCGCATGCGCCATTAGTTGGTGCAGTCACAACTCGACCACCTGCCGCATTCTCTTCATTTACTGCAAGGGCAAACATATTCACCCAGTCGATCACATACATTGGGTCATGGGCTAAACGGCCGCTATTTGCCTCCAAGAGACGATAAAGTGATGGCGCACGACGGGCGACTTTTAATGGCCCTGGTAACACCCCTTCTGTTTTAATACCATGTTCAATACAATCTTTCATGGTTTTCCAAACATTCTGTAAATGTGCTTCAACCTCTTTTTTATCACGCAATGCTAATTCATTTTTCATCATCACCGTAGAGAGCATTAAGCCACTCTCCTGACAATGTTTCAAAATATCTTCAGCATGTTGATAAGGATATGGCACAGTCACCGGATTTTCTTCCTCTTGACCAAAATGCGCTTCATCTACAATAAATCCACCACCGATAGAGTAATAGGTTTGACGGTAAAGCACGTTACGATCAGCATCTAATGCAGTAATGGTCATACCGTTTTCATGCAATGATAAAAAGGAATTATGGAATACCATATTGGCATCCCAATCGAAATTAACCGTTTTTTTGCCCTGTGCAATCGACAGTTTTTTAGTTTGTTTAACCTGTTCGATAAATGTTGGGATTAAATCAATATCCACATCATGCGGTAGATAACCGGCTAATCCCATGATGATCGCAATATCTGTATTATGACCATGTCCCGTCATGGAGAGAGAGCCATATACATCAACGTGCAAGGTTGCAACGGCATCAAATTTACCTTGCTCGATTAAATCGTCAATAAACTGCTTGCCTGCTTTCATCGGGCCGACAGTATGGGAGCTAGATGGCCCAACTCCCACTTTAAACATATCAAATACACTAATCATATTATTTTAAATCCTAAGCTAAACTAAAAAGCCGCTTATAATAATCCATATACGACCGCGGAGATAGCAATTAATCCCATAACTGTAACAAATACATTGCTAAAACGACCTTGATAGCGTTTCATTGCTGGAACATTGCGAATCGCATACATAGGCATAATGAAAAGGATCATCGCAATAATTGGGCCGCCAAGGGATTCAATCAAACCTAAAATACTTGGATTAATGATTGCCACACCCCATAAAGTCAATAAGAAGAAAACTGCAGTACCGTAATTTAATTTTTTACGATTCACGCTTTCACCTTTCATTTTGAGGTATAAGCCTTCTAAACCTTCACGTGCGCCTAAATAATGGCCAAAGAATGAGCTTGTAATCGCGAAGAAAGCCACTAATGGTGCAAAATAAGAAATGTATGGGTTATCAAATTTGTTAGCAAGATAAGACAAGATACTAATATTTTGTGCTTTTGCTTCTAATAACTCTGCTGGTGTTAAAGTTAATACACAGCTAAATACAAAGAACATCACGAAGAACAGTAATACAGTTGAAGTTCCTTTTTCTGTGCGACCGATGTGATATTCCGTTGTATTAAAATCTTTATATTCACGTTGTTGAGAAAGCGTGAAAGAGGAAATTGCCGGAGAATGGTTAAAAGAGAAAACCAATACTGGGATGGTTAACCACAATGTCGTGATGAAGCCACCAGCAGTAGGAAGCTCATAAAGCATTGAAGCATTCCATTGCGGAATGAGATAAATTGATAAAGCCAAGAGAATCAACACCAATGGATAAACGAGTAATTCGGTGATTTTCAACATCACTTTTTCACTGAACAACATGACTGAAATCAATATCGCAATTAATACAAAAGAAAGAATCACACGGTTTGGTGAAGCCATGCCTAATTGGTTGACGATAAAAGAATCAACCGTATTGGTGATCCCGTTTCCATAAATCAACAAAATTGGGAAAATCGCAAAGAAATATAATAAGGTAATTAATTTCCCTGCGGTCGGGCCGAAATGTTCTTCAACTACTTCGGTAATATCACTGCCTGGCTTAGAAGAAGACAAGACGAAATAAGCCAAGCCACGATGTGCAAAATATGTCATCGGTCCGACTAAAATCGCCATCACAACCAAAGGCCAAAAACCGCCCATCCCTGCATTGATTGGTAAAAATAATACCCCTGCGCCCACCGCAGTTCCAAATAAGTTTAATACCCAAGCTGTATCAAATTTATTCCATTTTTTATTAGTTGTAGTGTCCATACATTACCCTCTAAAGTTTAATTATAAAATCTTTATCCAATGAATATTCATTCATTAAATTAATGGTGGCATTATGATAAGGTTATAGGCTGATTGCAAAGTGAAAAATAATAAAGTGTGATCTTGCTAACAATTTTATGTGACTTTTTTACATAAATATTTATCTAGATCAAAAAAGTGCGGTGAGAAATTTGAGCAAATTTTAAAGAGAGGAAAACAACAGAATAATGCTGAATTCAAAAAAGCAAAAGCCGCTAAATTGCTTTAGCGGCTTCTTAGAATTTGGCTCCTCCTGCGGGACTCGAACCTGCGACATATGGATTAACAGTCCACCGTTCTACCGACTGAACTAAGGAGGAAATGGTGCCTCGAGGCGGAATCGAACCACCGACACGGGGATTTTCAATCCCCTGCTCTACCGACTGAGCTATCGAGGCGTTATCGTTATTGGCTACTGCCTGACAACGGAGCGTATTAAACTATTTTTTCGGGTATCGGTCAACAATTAAATTCAAAAAAAGTAAAAAAGTTGGTGTGTTTGAGTGGTTAATAACCAAAACGACTATAAAAAGAACGTATTTTGTAAAACTCAATCAAAAATAACCGCACTTTCTCAAAAAATAATGCCCGAAAATTCTTTCGGGCATTGTATTTCATCGTAGAAATTATCGTCTTACGCGGAATTTCTTCTGTGCTGCATCCACTTTCAACAAGTAGTTTCTTGCTTGTGAGGATGGGTGTGCAGTCGTTAAGATACGATACACTTGTTCTGGATACATCTGGTTGATCTTATAGATCGCCTCATCTTTATCCTCATCGAACACGCGTAATACTGCACCAGCACCACTATTATAAGCAGAAATCATTGCAAAACGTTTAGAGGTAGGGTTCGTGATACCATCTAAATATTGATTTTGCAGAATCCATAAGTAAGAGACACCCGCATCAATGTTATTTGCAGGATCATAAAGGTAACGTGCAGATGGTTGTCCACCTTTACCTTTCATCGCAAACACATCGCGACCTGCTGTGCTTGGTACCACTTGCATTAAGCCGATTGCATTCGCATAACTGATCGCATACGGGTTGAAGCTGGATTCTGTTTGCATAATACCTAAAATCAAGCTTTCATCAATACCATAGCGTTCTGCGGCTTTACGGACTAATGGAATATATTTTTGTGCACGCACTTCAACGTGGTTTGCAATCATTGAGATCACCACAAATTGCACGGTGTTACCATTTTGTAAGCGACGAGTTTGTAATTTATTTTGGATTAAATAAGTCGCAAAGTTACTTGCAATCACTTGGTTAGCAATTTGCTGACCATTGTTATCCACGACCTGTCCTAATAAGAAAGGACGCGTACTAATCGGTACATCGCCAGAAGCAAATAAGTCGATCCCTTTCGCATCGGAACCCATCAATAAAGTATGGACAATCGCATTGTGTAAGCGATTAAGATCTTGTTGAGTTTCAACAATAATTGTACCTTCGTCAAAGCTTACGTGGCTACGCGTATAGAAAGAGTCCGTGTATTTCACGTAGTCTTTACGACTCGCCACTAAAAGCTCATTTACCCCCCAAATACGATCGATATTATGGGAGAATTGACCAGTTAAAATATCTAAACCTTGCGTGTCTTTTGAAAACACTTCGTCATAATTAATGCCACGTCGATGGGTTGGCGAGTCGCTACAAGCATATAAAAGTGGAAGTAGCGCCAATAATAAATACTTTTTCATAATCTTTTGTTATTTAGATGGGGGAACGTAACCTTCAATATGCACATCTTTGCCTTCAAATAAGAAATTCACCATTTCTTCTTCTAATAATTTACGATGTTCGGCATTCATCATATTGAGTTTTTTCTCGTTCACTAACATGGTTTGCTTTTTGATCCATTCACCCCATGCTTGTTTACTAATTGAATTAAAAATACGTTTACCTAATTCACCGGGATACAGTTGAAAATCCAATCCTTCCGCATCTTGTTTCAAATATTCGCAAAAAACAGTTCTAGCCATAATAATTCCTTACAAATTGCGTTAATAAATTTTTCACAGGCTGAGCTAACCCGATCTGTTCTGGTGACGTTGGATCATACCAATATTTGACCGCACTTAATAGACCAGATCGAGATTCTTTTCCTTTTTCTGACAATTTTTTCCAATCTGAACGATCGTCCTCTTCAGATTTTCGATCAACTTCAACATAAATAGGATGAATGTCTAAGTGAAAATGGCTAAACGTATGACGGAAAGTTACCCATTCTTGATACTCGGTAATCCCTTGCTCTTTCAGATAATTCAATAATGTTTGTTTATCATCAAACTGAGGGAAACAATACAATCCGCCCCATAACCCTTTGCTCTCACGCTGTTCCAACCAGACTTTTCCTTGATAAGATAAAATCAAAAAATAGCTCCGCTTTTCTGGCAACGATTTTTGGGGTTTCTTTCCAGGGAATTCAGTCCACTTTTCGAGTTTATTAGCTAAACAATCGTTACTTAAAGGACACAAATCGCATTTAGGTTTTGTACGAGTACAAATCGCCGAACCGATGTCCATCATCGCTTGATTAAATTCAGCGACTCTCGTGGTTGGTGTAACCTGTTCACTCAACTGCCATAATTGATTTTCGACTTTCTTTTCGCCAGGCCAACCCTCAACAGCAAAATAACGAGAAAGAACGCGTTTTACATTACCATCTAAAATTGGATAAGGTTGATTTTGTACGGAAGATAAAATTGCGCCAGCCGTCGATCGCCCCACGCCTGTTAATGCCCAAACTTGCTCAAATTGCGTTGGAAATTCGCCTTGATATTCATCTCTGATGGTTTGAGCGGCTTTATGCAAATTTCTCGCACGGGCGTAATAACCTAGTCCCGTCCATAAATGCAATACTTCATCTTGCGACGCATTAGCAAGTGCGGTCACATTAGGAAAGGTTTTAATAAATCGCTCAAAATAAGGGATGACTGTGGAAACTTGAGTTTGTTGTAACATCACTTCGGAAAGCCAAACACCATAAAGGGTTTTATTTTGTTGCCAAGGCAAATTTTTACGCCCAAACTTTTCATACCATTGTAAAACAGAATGGGCAAAAGGGGCATTCACAGAGGATTGGGCTAACATAACTTTCCTAAAGTGCGGTCAAAATAAGCAAAAATTTTGTGATGATTCTATCACTAAAGCACACCTCTTGATCAATTTGATTTTTTCAGTATAATTCGCAGTCTATTTGGTGCCGGATTGTCGGCGATTATTAACTCACGCGGTGTAAGTGGAAAGCATTTATAGCGGCGTGGCTTCAATTTGAGGTTTTCTATGAAACAAGGTATTCATCCAGAATATAAAGAGATCACTGCAACTTGTTCTTGCGGTAACGTGATCAAAACTCGTTCAACTTTAGGCAAAGACATCAACCTTGATGTGTGCGGTAGCTGCCACCCATTCTACACTGGTAAACAACGTGTTGTTGATACTGGTGGTCGTGTTGAACGCTTTAACAGCCGTTTCAAAATCCCAGGTACAAAATAATTTGAATCTGTGTGAAGAACCCTGCCTATGCAGGGTTTTTTATTATCTGAAATTCACCATTTTCAAAATTCAATCAATAAAAAAGTGCGGTCAAAATCGACCGCACTTTTTCTATCATTTCTAAATACTCAATTAAAATGAATATTTAACTGTTGCATAATAAGCACGACCAGGTTCGTTATAAGTATGGGCATTGTAATTTGTACTGCTTGATGAGCGATAAATGCGTTTATCAAATAAATTACTTACGCCGACACGAATGCTGATTGTATCTTTCCAATTATAACCCGCACTTAATCCCCAAACTGCATAGCCACCAATATCTTCTGAGCCAGCAAGTTGATTAACGTACGTGTTGTTACCATTTTCCATACGGTTTTCCGGATTTTTACGGGATTTTTGTTTACCGTATTGCGTATAAGTCAACATTGCATCCAAACTATCGGTAATTTTATAACTTAAGCTTGAGTTCAAGGTATATTTCGGCACGATAGAAAGCGGGTTACCTGTATCTTTATTTTTGGTTTTATGCATATAAGTGAAGTTATTCACCCAGTTTAATTTATCTTGGATTAATGGTAATGTCAGATTACCTTCAAAACCTTCAATCACTGCGCGGTTTGCATTACCCCATTTATACACATAGTTACCTAAGTTAGTTAAACCGATAAATTCACCATCAGACACGATTTTGTTACGATAGTCATTACGGAAGTAAGCCACAGAAGCAAGAAGCCCGTCTTTATCATATTCAATTCCGATTTCTTTATTCCAACTGGTTTCTGGTTTAATGTCGCTATTACCTTGGAAATAACAAGTTTTATTATTTGGTACATTCGTTGGACAACCTTGACCTAAGGTAAACAACAAGTAATTCGGGTTAGTTTGATAAAGATTCGGTGCTTTATAAGCTCTTGCTATCCCACCTTTGATTCTCCAATCATCGTTGAGGCTTTGTAAGAAGTTTAATCCACCACTTACGTTAGAACCTGAATAAGTGTTGTAATCATAACGCAAAGATGGCGTTAGGATGGTAGATTGGGTTGCTGAAATATTATCTTCTACAAACACAGCCCATTCAGTTTGGCTGCTATGTCCACCACGAATATTTGTAATACCAGTTGGCATGGTTTCTTTCAAATCATAAACTACCTTACGTGTTTTTTTGTCTCGTCGTCCGCCAAGCGGCTGTGCCATAGAAGAATCATCATCTAAACTGCTATGCACACCTTCAAAACCGATTGTCAGCATATGATCTACCCCAAAAGTAAATGGGATATAGAATTCTGAACTAAAACGCGTATTTTTAAGAATGGAATCGGTAAAAGCTGATGTGCTCGAATAACTACCCTCTGGACCACCCGCTAAATTTTCTGGTAAACGGCTGTTTTTAGTTTTATCAAAAGTAATATAGGTTTTATTGTCAAAATGATCGAATTTACCTTCATAGGTTAAAGCATAGTTCTGACGATATAAACGAGCGGTTTCCGCTTTGCTTGCAGCTAAAGTTTTAGTTTCAGGATAATCTTTACTATTATAAAGCATTGCTGAGCTATTTTGTGTATCACCGTTATAAATATTACCTTGACGGCTGAAACCAGAATCCAAGGTTAATTTATTTTTCTCATTGATATTCCACACTAAACGGCCATTAATATCTTTATTACGTACACCTTCACGACCGGCAATCGCAGGATCGCCATTAATACCGACTTCATCCGCTTGTGTTTTGTTCCAGTTACCATATAAACGGAATTGCAATACATCTTTAATTAACGCACCGCTTAGATTAAAACCGACACGGTTAGTTGCGCCTTCATCACTGTCTTCAGGTTGGTTGGTGTAATAGCTTAAGCTACCGTGTAAATCATTGGTAACAGGTTTAGTGATGATATTCACCACCCCACCCATTGCACCTGAACCATAACGTGCTGCTGAAGGACCACGTAATACTTCAATTTTTTCAATCGCTTCAACCGGCACCCAGTTACTGTCACCACGAGAATTACGTTCACCACGCACACCATAACGTTCTGCATTACGAGATGTGACTGGTTTACCATCCACTAAAATCAATGTATTTTCTGGTCCCATACCACGAATATCAATTTGACGTTTATTACCACGTTGTCCAGTGGATGAGTTACCCGTCAAATTCACACCTGGCATAGTACGTAATACTTCAGAAATATCATTTGTCGCAGGGCGTTTTTCTAAATCTTTTGCTGTCACAAGAGAAGAACCAAGCGATTGCTTTACCTGATCTTCCGCAGTAACTTTAATTTCCTCAAGTTTCTCTTCTGCATGAGAATAGTTTGAAAAAAGTGCGATTGTTAACGCACTAAATGCGAAGAATGATGTTGTTTTTAAATGATTGGATTTATACATTGAAATGCTCTCCTGGCATATGTGGAATAAATAATGCCCGAGAATTCTAGTACAATATAATTTTAGTGTAAATAACAATTCTTATCATTTTTATTGAATTTAAATAAAATACCTAAATTTTTGACCGCACTTTCTTGCAATCCCAATAAATTCTAGTATTATTCACGGCTCGCCAATTTGGCGGATTTATTTCTCATGTCGGGTTCCCTACCCCCGATTAACCAACTAAAAAGGTCTTAAAATGAAAATTAATACTCCGATCTTCAATGATCAACAAAAACGTTTTGCTTTAATTTTATTAAGCTTATTTCACATCTTCATCATCACAGCCAGTAACTATTTCGTTCAAATTCCATTTGAAATCAATTTAAAATTGACCGCACTTGGTTTTGCTGATGATTTCTCCTTCCACAGCACATGGGGCACACTCACTTTCCCATTCATCTTCTTAGCCACCGATTTAACGGTACGTGTATTTGGGGCGAAAGAAGCACGTTGGATCATCTTTATCGTGATGATTCCAGCGCTTATCGTGAGTTATATTGTTTCAGTTGTTTTCTCTAATGGACAATATCAAGGTTTAGGTGCATTAAGTGAATTCAATATGTTTGTTTTCCGTATTGCATTCGCCAGCTTCTGTGCTTATGTTTTCGGACAATTATTAGATGTGTTAGTATTCAACCGCCTACGCCAACTAAAAACTTGGTGGATTGCCCCGAGCAGCTCCATGACATTTGGCTCTCTTGCCGACACTTTCATGTTCTTTGGCGTAGCATTCTATCAAAGTAGCGATCCATTCATGGCTGAACATTGGTTTAGTCTTGGATTCGTCGATTACTTATTTAAATTATTTGTCGGCATCGTCTTGTTTGTTCCCGCTTATGGCGTGGTACTCAGCATGATTTTGCGTAAACTTCAATCTCTCGCAAGCTCTCGCCAGTTTGCTTAACTTAAGGAAATAAAATGACTGAAACCCTTTCTCTTAGAGCTAAAATAGAACAAAGCCCAATGGGGGCTTATCAATGGATGATTGTGGTGATGGCTGCTATCATGAATTTACTTGATGGCTTTGATGTATTAGCCCTAGCCTTCACTGCAACAGCTATTCGTGGCGAATTTGGTCTCACGGGGATTGAGTTGGGTTATTTATTAAGTGCCGGCTTGTTTGGTATGACTGCCGGCTCACTTTTCCTTGCACCACTTGCGGATAAAATTGGTCGCCGCCCATTGTTATTAATGGCAGTATCGCTATCAGCTATCGGTATGTTAGGCTCGGCGTTTATCTCACAATATCAATGGCTCGGTTTCTGGCGCGTTATCACCGGGCTTGGTGTCGGCGGTATTTTAGTGGGCACAAACGTGATCACAAGTGAATATTCTTCTCGTAAATGGCGTAGCTTTGCGATTAGTGTCTATGCAGCAGGATTTGGTATCGGTGCGGTATTAGGCGGGATGTTCGCCGTGATGTTGCAAGGTGAATATGGCTGGCGTTCTGTGTTTCTCGCGGGTGCTATCTTAACCGGTTTACTTTTAGTTGTGCTATTTATTTGGTTACCGGAATCCATTGATTTCCTCACCTCTAAACAACCTAAAAATGCAGAAATGCGGTTAAATTTAATCGCCCAAAAAATTGGTTTAGCCGGTGATTGGAAACTTCCTGCAAAAGTAGAAAAAGTTAAAACTAAATTACCTATTAGCCAATTATTCAGCGAAAAATACTTACATTCTACCCTTTTAATTTGGACGGCGTTCTTTGCGATCATGTTTAGCTTCTATTTTATCAGCTCATGGACACCAGCCTTATTAAAAGAAGCGGGCATGACGACAGAACAAAGTGTGAGTGTAGGGATGATGATTTCATTAGGGGGCACTTGCGGCGCCTTAATCTATGGTTTACTGGCTAGCCGTTGGACGGCACGTGGCGTGTTAATTTTATTCACCATCTTATCTTCTGCTGCAATCATTACCTTTATCTTATCCTCGTCCGTTTTATGGATTGCGATGGTATTCGGTATTTTAGTTGGTGCACTCATGAATGGCTGTATCAGCGGTCTTTATACCTTAAACCCACTGACTTATGATGCCGATATTCGTAGCACCGGTGTGGGCTGGTCGATTGGTATCGGTCGTATTGGTGCAATTCTTGCTCCAACGATTGCCGGCCAATTATTAGATATGGGCTGGGACAAACAGAGTTTATATGTTGGCGTTGGCTTTGTGATGTTGATCTCAACCGTTGTACTCTTTTTCTTAAAAAGCCGCTCAGAAATTAAAGCGTAATCTAAAAAATATAGCAAAAGGCGTGATAAACACGCCTTTTTTATTGACTGAATAAAGTGCTCATCCCGAACCTTCAGATCAGAAAGATTCTCAGGTTATTTTATGTAACATTTTCTTCTAAAAATCCTTTGCTATCCATCTTGAATTTCAACGCATTATGGTGTTAAATCGGCACATATTATAAGGGTATAAAATTATAAAAATAAGTGTAGGAATTTATGTGTCAATTACTCGGAATGAACTGTAATACACCGACGGATATTGTCTTTTCTTTTGAAGGTTTCCGTCGTCGTGCTGGTCTTACCGACTGCCATTCAGATGGCTTCGGTATCGCTTTTTTTGAAGGTCGTGGTGTACGTATTTTTCGCGATAACCATGCAGCCTCTCAATCTCCTATTGCGGATTGTGTAAAACAATACAAAATTAAATCGCTCAATGTGATTGCTCACATTCGTAAGGCAACGCAAGGTGGTGTCACCATTGAAAACACTCATCCCTTTATTCGTGAAATTTGGGGACAAAACTGGGTGTTTGCTCACAACGGTAATTTAAAAGATGTGCCAGATATGTCCGAGAGTTTCTGCCAACCCATTGGCTCAACGGATTCAGAAGCAGCCTTTTGTTATATGGCGGAATATTTGAAAAATCGTTTCCGTCGTAAACCGTCTGAAATGGAAATTTTTGAAGCTATCCAAGACATTACCAAAGATCTCTCACAAAAAGGCACCTTTAACTTCATTCTTTCAAACGGAGAATGGATGATTGCCCACTGCTCAACCAATTTGCATTACTTAACACGTAAAGCTCCTTTTGGTAAAGCACACCGTATTGATGATGATGGTGTCATCGATTTTAATGATTACGCAAAAGATGGCGACAAAGTCACCATTATTACGACGTTCCCTCTCACCAAAGATGAACCTTGGGTTAAAATGGAACATGGCGGTTTCGTATTCTTCAAAGAAGGAGACAAAATTGCTGAGGTCGTCGGTGTGGCTAAAGAAATGGAAGATGATGGTACATTAGGCAATCGTGCAGCAGCCTAATAACAAATCACAATAAAAAGTGCGGTCAAAAATATCAGAGATTTTGACCGCACTTTCTTTATCTGCAATTAACGCATTGTGACAAATTCTTCAGAACCTGTTGGGTGAATTGCCACCGTATTATCAAAGTCTGCTTTAGTTGCTCCCATTTTGATTGCCACCGCAAAACCTTGAATCATTTCATCCACACCAAAACCAATGCCGTGTAAGCCTACGATTTTTTCTTCTTTGCCGACACACACTAATTTCATTCGGCAAGGTTGACGATGTTCAGTAACCGCGGTGTACATTGCGGTGAAAGAGGATTTATACACTTTCACATTTTCTTCGCCATATTGCTCAATCGCTTGCGGTTCAGTTAAACCCACCGTACCAATTGGTGGATGGCTAAACACAACCGTTGGCACAAGGTTGTAATCCAAATGTTCATTCGGTTTGTTATTGAATAAACGCTCAGACAAACGACGACCTGCTGCCACAGCAACTGGTGTTAATTCAATACCACCTTCGATAATATCACCCACAGCATAAATGCCAGGTACGTTTGTATTTTGGTATTTATCGACAATAATTTGTCCGCGTGAATTCATTTTCACGCCTGTTACTTCAAGATTAATCACATCCGTTGCCGGTTCACGACCAATCGCCCAAATTAAGGTATCCACTGTAGTTTCACGGCCATCTTGTAATTTCAAGGTAAGCGAACCATCAGCATTTTTCACGACTTCTTCAGGCAATGCTTTAGTATGTAATTGGATACCATCTTGTGCTAACACTTCAACTAAGGTTTCGACAATCAATGGATCTTGATTACGCAATGGGGCATGCTGACGCACAAATAAATGGGTTTCGCTGCCTAAGCTATTTAAAACACCCGCTAATTCAACTGCAATATAACCTGCACCTACTACTGCGACACGTTTTGGTAACTCATTTAAAGCAAATACACCATTTGAATCAATCCCGTATTCTGCGCCTTTTACCGCAGGAATACTCGGACGCCCTCCCGTCGCAATTAAGATATGATCGGCAGTCACTAATTCTGTTGAACCATCTGTATAGCTCACTTCAATCGTTTTTGCATCTTTAAAACGCGCAAAACCATTTAGAACATCCACATTATTTTTCGCTAATACATTATTGTAAGACGTATGAATACGACTGATGTAAGCTTGACGACTTTCAACTAATTTCGCGTAATCAAACTTTTTCACTTCTACATCAAAACCATAAGCAGGTGCATAACTGTTAATGGCTTCTGCAATTTGTGCACCATAGAACATCACTTTTTTCGGTACACAACCTACGTTCACACAAGTGCCACCGAGATGTTTTGCTTCAATAATTGCACATTTTTTACCATAGCTTGCCGCACGGTTAATTGAAGCAATCCCGCCTGAACCGCCACCGATCGCAATATAATCATAATGTTTAGTCATTTTCATTATCCTTTTTTACTCATTGGAATTTTGCTCTATTGTGCCTAAAACTGAACGAGAAAGCTATAAATTGATGTGATTGGAATTGTCTATATGCGAGGAAAAAGTGCGGTCATTTTTCGCATAATTTTCAGCAAGCAAAATGTATTTTCGCTATAATGCCCTACCATAAAAAATAAATTTACAACTTCACAAGTATTTCCCGAAACGTATAAAAATGACGCAAAGAACTGATAAAAAAACAATCTGTTTAAATATGATTGTTAAAAATGAATCCGCTATCATCCGAGATACATTAGAGAACATTATTTCTCATGTTCCATTAGATTATTATGTCATTAGTGATACAGGATCCAATGACAATACCGCAGACATTATCAAACAATTCTTTGATGAAAAAGGCATTCAAGGCGAAATTCACCACGATGAATGGGTTAACTTTGCCCATAACCGTAACTGTGCATTACAACATGCACAAGGAAAAACAGATTATGTATTAATCTTTGATGCCGATGATCGTTTTGAAGGGGAATTTGTGTTGCCTGAAGAACTGACTTGCGATCGTTATTATCTGCGCATGGCAAATAGCATTACAGGTTCAAATGTTTACTTCCGAGTACTCATGTTTCGTAATGATGGTTCATTCTATTGGCGTGGCGTATTACATGAATTCATTGAACAACGTAAAACGACTATCACTGAGCAAAAAATATTCGGCGATTACTATGTCATTAGTGGTCGTTTTGGGGCACGTAGCAACAACCCACAAAAATATTTCCAAGATGCTCAAGTGTTAGAAAAAGCCTTCAATTCACCTGAAGATGAAGATCTTAAAGATCGCTATGCGTTTTATACCGCACAATCTTATCGTGATGCAGATATGTATGAAAAAGCCATTGAATGGTATGCAATTCGAGCGAATCTCGGTGGATGGTCTGAAGAAGTCTATTATTCATTCCTTCAAATCGCTTTATTAAAAATCGAATTAAATGCTTCACTCAATGAGATACAAAATTTATTGCTATCCACTTATGAATATCGCCCACAACGTGCGGAAAGTCTTTATCATTTAGCGCGCCTACTACGCCACAACAATAAAGCCAGACTGGCTTATATTTATGCAACTGTAGCGGCAAACATTCCTCTAAGTAAAGATATTCTTTTTGTGGATCACGCTGTTTATGAATGGAAAGCGAAAGAGGAACTAGCGATGAGTGCCAATTCGGTGGGCAATTATCAACTTTGCCATGATCTTTGCGTCGAATTATTATTTAATCCAGCCGTACCAGAACAAAACAGAAAACTATTACTAGACAATTTGAAGTTAGCAAAAGAGCATCTTTAAAAATATTAGGCGTTCAATATAAGATAAATAAGAGATGAGTAAAAAACGAGTTGGCTTAAGCATGGTGCGTAATGAAAGTGATGTTATTGAAACTTTTATTCGACACAATTTAACCTTATTAGATGAACTTCATATTGTTGACCACAATAGCAGTGACAATACGCGTGAAATTCTCACTCTTCTTAAGCAAGAGGGACTACCAATTCATATCTATCATTACAATGAACTTGAATTTGCTCCTGAACGCGTATTAAATCATATGATGCAGCATATTCTCAATAATGATGCTAACATTGATTATATTTTTCCACTTGATGCTGATGAATTTATTTATTGCCCTTCCCGTGAGAAATTGAATGCTTTTCTTACTCTTATTCCTCAAAATCGTGTAGGCATGTACACCTGGCGAGGCTATCTACCGCACTCCACCGAATATGACCCTGATTTTATTTTTCATTTTACCGACCAACGGAAAGAAGAAATTCTCACCCCCAAAGTCATTATTCCACGAGCGATTGCAGAAACCTGTACATTGACTATAGGTAGCCATTCCGTACGAGATAAAGAGGGCAAAGAAGTTCAAAGTATCGTATTTATTGGTTCAAATAACCAACAATTCTATTATTGGTTCATTAATCGATTCAATGCAGAATTCATTGAAACGGATGATTTATGGTTGGGACACTACCCTATTCGCTCAACAGTTCAGCAGATTAAAAAAGTCTTGGAAAAATCTATCACGATGGTGATGGAGAAAAAGGGATATCGTGATTCCGCTTGGGAAAATCAGTTACGTGATTTACTCGCCCATAATCTGGACATCTCCCTTGATGAGCTCCGCCTAATTGCCTATAACTATCGCGCATCTGATGAGAAACAAATACAGGTTGCTCGTCAACAACCTCTACGCTCCACAAAGTTTGCATTGAAATATCAACATCTAATAAATAATGATCCACTGCCTATACTCGCAAAACTCATTCTCGACCTTGCTGAGAAATTGCGCTAGTGATTAAGAATTAAGATCACACTATAAAATTTTATTTGATCGCGTTAGTAAGATAAGACCAATCTAAATGGCGGAAAAACCAATATTTTTCACGCTCAAATAATGTTGGGTTATGATTATCCCACGGCTTATGTTTTGCTGCATAATGGATAATAAGAGGTGGAACATTGAGATTAACTTGAGTAATACCATGCTCCCGTTTAATTTTTTCAATATATTGCACCTGAGCATTTTCAGTAAAACTATAATATTTTGCTTTTTCTCGTAAAACAATATTTAAAATACACTGATCCCCATATAATACTTGGTCGCCATATTCTTCAACAGTTTGTAATAAGGTATCGACTAAACCTTCATTGCGCCATGTAACACAATCAATCAGTAGAACGCCGCTATTGAAATATTTTTTGGAAACGGATGCATCTAAATAAGGAAATGGAAAGTTTTCACCCATTCCATAATCTTTCACAACGCCTACGGGAGCACCATTAAGATCACTATAATAAAAATCAGATAATGAGCCATTCACTATAATATCTGCATCTAAATACAAGACACGTGCTTGATTAATCAATTTTGGGATCAAAAGACGATAATAGCTACTCGACGAAGAAATATGTTCCAACGTTTTATAATCTTTAAAAATATCGTCAGAAATATGAATAGAAAATAAATTATTTCCCATTTTCTCTAATTTGCATTGAATCCCTTCAAACCATTCTTGTGGAATATCATTATGCAAGACATAAAAATTGACGTTCTTATTATAGTAACAAATTGACTTTATCAACGTTTCTAAATGCGGGGTATATTTTGCATCAATCGCAAATGCAATATTGATTTGTTCTGAAGTCGTCATTTAGGTTACATATCCTTAAGCTTGTCTAATTAATCACAAAATTATTTTTGAGAAATGTTATTGAGTGCTCATTCTATCCCATTTCATCCTTAATTTGGTACAAATAAAAAACCCAGCCGAAGCTGGGTTTTTATCTATCTTAATGGAAAGTTAAATTACCATTGGTAACCTACACCCACAGAGCCACCTACGTCTCCTTGGGTATTCGCGTTACCTTGAAGTTTGAAGATAACTTTACCATTGTCACTTGAGCGTGAGTAACCTACTGCTACAGCGCTTTCACCTTTGAAAGTACCTGCAGAAGCGGCAACCATTGATTTACCTGGGATGTAAACTTGTGGTAAACCTGCTGCTGCGTTAGCACCTGCGATACCGCCGCGAGCTTCTTTGCCCACTTTATTGATACGTTTATGTACATCACCAATTGATTGTTTCAATTGAGATACGTTAACCGCATCAGTATCTTTAGTACCCGCTTTCACGTTGTGAATTTGGTTACCACCCATATCAATGTTACCACCTTTGTTAACAGTTAAGTCATTTGTGGTTACGCTGTTATGGTCTACATCATTTGTTGTTGAAACAAGGATTTCACCACCATTTTGCTCAATTGCGATGTTTTTACCTGCAGTATAAGTAATTGTTTTACCGCTAGTAATTTTCGCTGTTGAGCTACCGCCTTTCTTAGCCACTTTGTTACCGCCATCTTTAGTTGCAACATTAAAGTTGGTTGCACCATTAGCGACTAATTGGCCTTTATTATTCACAGTGATGGTATCGTTATCAACGTTAACATCAAGGTTCACAACAGATGTTTTACCATCTGAGTTCGCTTTAACTGTCACAGTACCTTTATCACTTGCAAAGTTCACGTTGTTGCCGTGTGTTACAGCATCAACCGGTTTACCATTTGCTTGTAAGTTCCAGCCTGAGTTCAATACATCACGAACTGTTGCAGCTTCTTTTTTCTTCTCATCAGTGATATTTAACACTTTGTCATCCACAACAGTTGTTGGGTTATCAATATGATGTGTTAAGTTAGTCACTACACCATTGTTAATTGTGGTGTCACCAGCTTTGAATGTTGGTGCTGAGATTGTACCTTTAGCAGTTACATTGTTTTTAACATCTACATTATCAACGTTCAAGTCTTTCGCTAATCCAACTGTAATAGTCTTCGTAGCAGTATCAACTTTAGTCATAATGTTTTGACCAGCATCAAACTTGTTCCAATCAGTATTAGCATCTGCACCTTTAACATTCACTTGTGTACCAAGTGCTGCTTTGTGTGCTTCTCCAGTGTTACCACCGAAGATTAAGCCATCATCCATGGTTGCAACTTCACGTTTGATTGTTTTACCGTTCTCATCTTTGAGAGGGTTACCATCTTTGTCTGTTGGTACGTAAATGATACGTTGGGTAGTTTCACCTGGTTTACCATCAGCACCAACTTCACGGTTTACAAGTGTTTGTTTACCGTTGTCTGTTGTGATGTTGATAGATGCACCGTCTTTACCGTCTTTACCTTTCGGTCCGGTTAAGCCGATTTGACCTACGCCGTCTTTACCAGAGATAGAAACTGCATCTTTGCCGTCTTTACCACTGATTCCAACTTTGCCGTCTGAACCATCTTTACCATCTTTAGCTTCAACAGGTGCTGTAATGGTTACACCATCTTTACCGTCTACACCATCTTTACCATTAACAACAACTTTATCTAAGTTGGTTACAGTGCTGTTTAAGGCAAATTCAACTTTCGCACCATCACTGTTGTTAGTTTGGTTAACAGTTAAGTTTTTACCTGCGGCCATATCAACGGTGTTAGTATGCTTAATAGTTTTCGCTGTATCTGCTGAGCCTTCAGTTGTGTTACCTGTAGATTTAATATCCCAAGTCATCACACCATCTTTACCGTTTTTACCATCTTTAACGATAGTCGTTGTGGT
>NZ_KV838037.1:99005-99335 GCF_001838635.1 Haemophilus sp. HMSC71H05 | reverse complement strand
GAGTACCGTCACCGTTATCTACAACTTCACCTGTGATGCTGGTACCGTCTTCACCTTTATCACCTTTATCACCTTTATCACCTTTAGCACCGGTTGCACCATCTTTAACGATAGTCGTTGTGGTATTACCGTTACCATCTTTAATGGTTACAGTATGAGTACCGTCGCCGTTGTCTTTCACATCAGCTTCAGCGTTCTTACCATCAGCACCAGTTGCACCGGTCGCACCAGTTGCACCATCTTTACCATCTTTAACGATAGTAGTGGTCACTGATCCTGTACCTAAATCAGTAATAGTAATAGTGTGAGTACCGTCACCGTTATCTACAA
>NZ_KV838037.1:98617-98905 GCF_001838635.1 Haemophilus sp. HMSC71H05 | reverse complement strand
TTGTGGTATTACCGTTACCATCTTTGATAGTTACAGTATGAGTACCGTCGCCGTTATCTTTAACGTCTGCTTCAGCGTTCTTACCGTCTGCACCAGTATCACCTTTCGCACCAGTTGCACCATCTTTAATGATAGTCGTTGTGGTGTTACCGTTACCATCTTTGATGGTTACTGTGTGAGTACCGTCGCCGTTGTCTTTCACATCTGCTTCAGCGTTCTTACCATCTGCACCTGTTGCACCAGTATCACCTTTCTCACCTTTCGCACCAGTTGCACCATCTTTAATGA
>NZ_KV838037.1:98136-98517 GCF_001838635.1 Haemophilus sp. HMSC71H05 | reverse complement strand
TAACGTCTGCTTCAGCGTTCTTACCGTCTGCACCTGTTGCACCTGTATCACCTTTAGCACCAGTTGCACCATCTTTGATGATAGCTGTTGTGGTATTACCGTTACCGTCTTTGATAGTTACAGTGTGAGTACCATCGCCGTTGTCTTTAACATCTGCTTCAGCGTTTTTACCATCTTTAACGATAGTCGTTGTGGTGTTACCGTTACCATCTTTGATGGTTACTGTGTGAGTACCGTCGCCGTTGTCTTTCACATCTGCTTCAGCGTTCTTACCGTCTGCACCAGTTGCACCGGTCGCACCATCTTTACCGTCTTTACCATCTTTAACGATAGTAGTAGTCACTGATCCTGTACCTAAATCAGTAATGGTAATAGTGTGAG
>NZ_KV838037.1:0-98036 GCF_001838635.1 Haemophilus sp. HMSC71H05 | reverse complement strand
TACCATCTTTAACAACAGTTGAAGTGGTTTGACCGTTGCCATCTACGATAGTAACTGTGTGTGTACCATTACCGTTGTTAACAACACTTGCTTCAGCGTTTTTACCGTCAGCACCTTTCGCACCGGTATCACCTTTCGCACCTGCTGCACCAGTATCACCTTTCGCACCAGTTGCACCATCTTTAACGATAGTGGTGGTAGTGTTACCGTTACCATCTACGACAGTTAATGTATGTGTACCATTACCGTTGTTTGTAACAGATGCTTCCGCATTTTTACCATCTTTAACAACAGTTGAAGTGGTTTGACCATTGCCGTCTACGATAGTGACTGTGTGTGTACCGTTACCGTTGTTTACAACACTTGCTTCAGCGTTTTTACCGTCAGCACCTTTCGCACCGGTTGCACCATCTTTACCGTCTTTACCGTCTTTACCATCTTTTACGATAGTAGTGGTCACTGAGCCTGTACCTAAATCAGTAATGGTAATAGTGTGAGTACCGTCACCGTTATCTACAACTTCACCTGTAATGCTGTCACCTTTATCACCTTTCTCACCAGTTGCACCAGTGTCACCTTTCGCACCTGCTGCACCGGTATCACCTTTCGCACCTGTTGCACCGGTGTCACCTTTCTCACCTTTTTCACCAGCAGTTGAGCTGATTTCAATGGTTGTGCCGTTACGTTTGATTTCGATGTTTTTACCTGCATTAATGTTTACAGTATTCGATGCTTTAACATCTGCTGCTTCAGTATCACTACCTTCAGTAATTTTACCGTTTGTACCTGTTACCGCAGATGAATTCAAATGCCATGAAACATTATTCACAATATCAGTTACAGTACTTACGTTAGTTAAACGAGAACCATAGTTACCGCCCGTTGCTTTATCACCATCTTTCGCATAGGTTGCAGCACCAACAGGTGTGGTAGAAATAGAACCGGTTTTTGCATCAACATTGTAAGTTGTTACATTGCCTGTAGTAGTATTCGTTACAGTTAATGCATCAGTAGTAGTTGTTGTCACTGCTGCAGTAGTATCTGTACCGCCAGCCACTTTCGCATTGATTTTAACTGAACCATCAGAGTTATAAACTACTTCAGTGTTGTCACCATTTACGATATTTGCGTGGTATTTAACCACTGTTTTTTTGGTTCCAGTACTTTGATCTAACGTTTCATTCGTTACGGTTGCAATCGTACCGTTACCATTTTGGAAATCAACAACACCATTGTTATAAATACTTGTATTGGCATGTTGAGCGCCCGCTGTTTGGTTACCACTTGCAATCCAGTGATGGTTATGAATTTTTTCATCTAATTTACTTGCAACAAAATAAAGTTGTGAACCATTCACTGCATCAGTTGAAGTATTACTTAAACGGCCAGCTGCTACGTTCTGAATTTGACGCTCACTACCTGCTTTACCAACAGAAACAACTGCACCGTCACCTAATGCACTTGTGTTACCCGCAAAACCGCTATAAGTCAATGTACCTACAGTCGCTGTATTGGTTGGAGCAAAACTCGAAGTTGTAGAGTTTGAACCTAATGCGACAGAGTCTTTGATAGAAGCTGTAGCATTTGTACCGATAGAAACGGCATTATCAGCAGTCGCTTTAGCCGCAGTACCTGCTTTATTACCTAAAGTACCATCTTGTGCTCCACCAATCGCCACAGAGTTTTCACCTGTTGCTTGAGCAGACGCACCACCTGCGAATGAACCTGCACCAGTAGCTTTCGTTAACACACCAATCGCTGTCGCACGTGCAGCAGTTGATTCAGCATAAGCACCGATACCAATTGCGTTATCACCTCTAGCTTCTGTTTTAGTACCAACAGCAATAGCGTTATTGTTAGCTGCAGTCGCAGTTTGACCTACTGCAACAGAGTTTGATTCAGCTGCAGTCGCATTAGAACCCATAGCAATCGCTGCTTCTTTATTTGCTTGAGCATATGGACCAACTGCAATAGTTAATTTATCTTCAGCTTTAGTATAAGAACCAACAGTAACCGATTGATAACCTGAAGCAGTTGTATTTGAACCTATAGCTACTGCATGATCTTTTGTTGCGTTAGTATCTTTACCGATAGCAATTGTGTTAGTCCATGCTGCATTAGCGCTATGACCAATAGCAATCGCATCTTGATGTTGAGCAGATGCAGCTGGACCAATTGACACTGCGTGTCGACCTGCTTGAGCACTTGGCACATTAGTTGGCCAAATATTAACCGCATCATTAGTATTCATATCCGATGCAGCCATTGCTGATTGAGATACCGCCAATGAACCAATTACAGCACCAGCAAGTGCAGTCAATTTCACGATTTTTTTAGATTTGGTTTTACCTTTAGCATGCCCAAGTTCAGAAACAGCTGTCCACGTTTGTGTCGCATGATTCCAAATAACTTTAAACACTTTGTTCATATAAATTTATTCCTTTTATTAGGATGATAAAGAAGCTGTCACTGATGCAACAGCGCCGAAAAATTCAACGTCAGAAAGGCGACGACCACAAATTTTGACAACAGTTCCCCCTTCCTTTCTGTTCGGAACAGCTTATTCTAAGCGAACTTTGTACAAAAAGGAAGCATAATAAAAAGGATTTACCAAAAATTACAATTAATTAAGATAAAACTTAAGTTATGTAAATATATGTAAAGATTTCTGGATTTTTTTACAAAAAATTTAAAAATATGTAAGTTTTTGTATGAAAAATAAGCAAAACCGCATACTAAAATCATTATACTGCCCTTCTTTTTTCTTTACGAAAGTGCTGAATTAGATCAAACTAACGCCATCAAATAAGATAAGGAAAAGTACATGGCAATTTGGAAAAAAACGTTCACCCTTGAGCAGCTTAATGAAATGGGGAAACATTGCGCTGTTGGGCATTTAGGGATTGAAATCTCAGCTTATGGTGAAAACTGGATTGAGGCAAGAATGCCGGTTGATCATCGCACCACTCAGCCTTTCGGCTTATTGCATGGTGGCGTGTCTGTGGCGTTGGCTGAAACCATTGGTTCATTGGCTGGATTTCTCTGTATAGAAGAAGGCCAAGTTGCCTTGGGATTAGATATCAACGCCAATCATCTTCGCCCAGTGAAACAAGGTTTTGTTACCGCAAAGGCAACGCCAATTGCTTTAAGTCAAAATAACCATGTTTGGCAAATTGACATTCGCGATGAACAAGATAAACTTTGCTGCGTTTCTCGATTAACGCTTTCTATCAAACATTTATGAATACAACAAAAAAAATCGGCATCATTTTAGCGAATCTTGGTACGCCAGATGCCCCTCAACCCGCAGCGATCTCTCGTTATTTGTGGGAATTTTTAATGGATCCTCGTGTGGTCGATTTACCTCGTTGGAAATGGTATCCCCTTTTAAAAGCTATTATTTTACCTATGCGTTCTAAACGCATTGCACGAAATTACCAATCTATTTGGACTGAACAAGGCTCTCCCCTACTTGCCATTACAAAACAACAACAAGCCGGCTTACAAGCGTATTTAAATGAACAAGGCATCAATGCCCAAGTAGAAATTGCCATGACCTATGGCAATCCTTCAATGCAAAGTGCGGTCAAAAATTTACTCAAAAATGATGTAGAACGCATGATTGTGTTGCCACTTTATCCACAATATTCCAGCACAACAACAGGCGCATTAATTGATGCCTTCAATCGAGCCATTGCACAAGAACGCAATATTGTGCCTTTTGAGTTTATTCATTCTTATCATCTTGATGAAAACTACATTAATGCCTTAGTGGATTCGATTAAAGTGCGGTTAAAACCCGATGAGTTTTTGCTTTTTTCTTATCATGGCATTCCATTGCGTTATGAGAATATGGGCGATTATTATCGTCAGCACTGTAAACAAACCACCATTGCCATCGTGGATAAATTAGGTTTAACGGAAAACCAATGGAATATGACTTTCCAATCTCGTTTTGGTCGTGAAGAATGGTTACAACCTTATACGGATCACTTTTTAGAAGAAGCGACTTCTCAAGGCATTCAAAAAATAGCGGTGATTTGCCCAGGTTTTTCGGTAGATTGCTTAGAAACCTTAGAAGAAATTGAGGTTGAAAACAAAGAGACGTTCTTAAATCACGGTGGTGTGTCTTATCACTATATCCCTGCATTGAATGCTGAAAAAGCCCATATTGAAATGATGGGGAAATTGGTTTTGGATAGATTGAAATAATCTCCTTTAATTAAATCTCCCCCTAGCCCCCTCTTTACGAAAGAGGGGGTATTTTATTGGCAAATAAATGCTCTCTGCTCTTAGCCCTCTCAAATACTCCCATAAAACATTAAAAGTAACTCATAAAAAAAGCCCCTCTTTCGTAAAGAGGGGTTGGGGAGATTTAAAAAGATAAACAAAAAGGCGAACCTTTCGATTCGCCTTTTTAGATCTTATCTAATCAAAGATTAGAAGAATACACGCATACCTACACCGATAGCTCTGTCTTTAACTTTACCATCGTAAGCATCGTTAGTATATTTTTTAGCTGTTACGTATTTACCTTCTACGAATAATACAACTTGTTTATGAAGTTTGTAGTCTGCACCAAGTAAGAAACCGTGAGTTTTCACTTTATCAGATTCACCTTTCGCGCGTTCATATAGGTAGTTACCATATACTTTAGACGCTGGAACAACTTGATATGCAAAACCTGGAGATACATAGAATTTATTTACTTTTGCATCGTCAAGTTTTTCATGGCCATAACCGAAGTCACCTGTTAATGTGAAATCACCAAATTTATAACCTAATGATGCTAAAACACCATCTAAACGGTGAGCGTATGATGCACCAGTTTCAAAGTTTGTGTGACCATAAGCTAAACGCGCATCTAAATCACCCACTGTATATAATGCACCTACAGCGTAAGCATTTTTGATACCTGGTTTAAGTGGATTGCCTTTTTCGTCATTTGTTTGACCAAAGTTATAGTTTGCACTTAATTGTAAACCTTCGATACCTTTATAGTCATAACGAACTACACCTGTACCTGCAGTAGGAATATATTCACTTTTTGGAATGAAACCATATTCATAGTCAACTGCTTGGCTTAAATCATCAGCGATAGTTAATTGACGACCGAATGTGATGTCACCAGTCGCTTTGCTACCTAAACCTACATAAGCACGTTTAGCATAAAGTCTACCAAATTTATCACGAGAAGTTGTGTCATCAAAACGGAATTCTAAACGACCTAATGCATAGAAATCGTTATCTAAGTTATGTTTTACAGTGATGCCGAAACGTGAGCCTGCATTACGTAAAGCAGAGTTAGCTTTTTTAGTTGATTGGTTAGCGGCGTTGTACACTTTTTTATCCGCTTTTTCCATGATTAAACGAAGAGAACCGTTTAATTCAACTTTAGTACCTTCGTTGTCATAAACTACTGCTGCGTTTGCTGCTGAAGCGGCAAATGCAGTAACGATTAATGCTGCTAGTGTCTTTTTCATAATTGTTATTCCTTTTGGTTGTTACCTATGATTTTTGATTGAAGCAATTTTTCATAAAAAGTTCAATCACCGAAATAGACGTCGCAAATATTACAAAATAAACCTATAGTGTCAATGGGAGGATCTCTTCCAATTTTCTAAAATTGGATCAAGATCACATTTTTTATACAAAAAAGGATGTTTTTTAATCAAAAACATCCTTTCACATCGAACTTTTCAGAATTTTGTCTATACAATGATCGCTCTATTTTGAGCAATTTATTTTTCTTTTTTTATTTATTCCAGAAGGAATAATGAATATTTTTTAAACAAACTAAGCACATTCCACCGAAAATGAAATCACTTCTTTAATACTTTCTGCACCTAATGCAATCATAATTAAACGATCCACACCTAAAGCCACACCAGAGGTATTTGGAATGCCTGCTTGTAAAGCTCCTAGAAAACGATAGTCAATTTCACGCTGTGGCAAGCCTGCTTTCTCCCGTAGGCGATTGTCTTTTTCAAAGCGGTATTGTTGTTCTCGTGCATCGGTGAGCTCATGGAAACCGTTGGCTAACTCTAAGCCTTTATAATAGAACTCAAAACGTTCTGCCACACGGCTATCTTCTGGGCTAAGTTGTGCAAGTGCGGCTTGGGAAGAAGGGAAATGATAAACCGCAACAGGGGCCTCTTGCCCAATTTTAGGCTCCACCACTTCACTGAATAGAAATTGTAATAAGGTATCACGATCTTCATCTTCATCTGCCATGAAGTTGTGTTTACGTGCTGCTTCCACCAGCTCTTGACGAGTGGCTGATAATGGATCTAATCCTACATATTCTTGGAAAACAAACTGATAACTTAAGGTTTCTGCGGGTTTACAATCGAGGATCTGTTGTAATAAATCATCTACTTCATTCATTAGACGATACATATCAAAGTGTGGTCGATACCATTCAAGCATGGTGAATTCCGGATTATGGCGATTCCCCGCTTCTTCATTACGAAATACTTTGCCAATTTGAAAAATTGGTCCACTGCCTGCCGCCAGTAAACGCTTCATATGATATTCGGGACTTGTAGAAAGCCAGAGCGTTTTCGAGAGTTCATCAAAAGGGGCAACAAATTCTGTATTAAAGGTGGAAAGGTGAAGATCCGTTACGCCAAATTCACTTAAAACAGGGGTTTCCACTTCTAATAATCCACGTTCAGTAAAAAACTGGCGGATATCCGCAATGATTTTGGCACGCGCCAATAGATTTTTAATTGATGCGGAAGGTTGCCATTCTGTTTTTTTATCGCTAAGTGCGGTCATTTTTTTCTCCGTTTTCACCTTTAAAATGAATTAGGCTATTGTAAACAAGAGTGATTTTTAACTCAATAATCCGACTAAATCATTCTTAAACGCAAACGGTTATCATCTATAAATATATAAAAAACTAACTTTTTTGAGTTAGATCACACTTTTGGTATTTTGTCCGTTTATTCCAGAAAAAAAGTTACTAATTTGTAAACAAAAATGGCAGAATGACAACATGCCCCTATTAATTTAGGGCGTTTTATTTTTTTACTTTCTATTGATTGGAGGATATCGTGCAAACGGTTAATGTCGATATTGCTATTGTTGGCGCTGGTGGCGGCGGTTTACGTGCAGCAATTGCAGCAGCAGAAGCAAACCCTAACTTAAAGATCGCATTAGTTTCTAAGGTTTATCCTATGCGTAGCCATACGGTTGCAGCAGAAGGTGGTGCGGCCGCAGTAATTAAAGAGGAAGATTCCTACGATAAACACTTCCACGATACCGTTGCCGGTGGTGACTGGTTATGTGAACAAGATGTGGTGGAATACTTCGTTGAACATTCTCCAGTGGAAATGACTCAACTTGAACGTTGGGGCTGCCCTTGGAGCCGTAAAGCAGATGGCGATGTAAACGTGCGTCGTTTCGGTGGGATGAAAATCGAGCGTACTTGGTTCGCGGCAGATAAAACCGGTTTCCACTTATTACATACTCTTTTCCAAACATCCATTCAATATCCACAAATTCAACGCTTTGACGAGCACTTCGTTTTAGACATCTTAGTTGATGATGGCCATGCTCGCGGTATGGTGGCGATGAATATGATGGAAGGTTCACTTGTTCAAATCAACGCAAATGCAGTTGTGATTGCAACGGGCGGTGGTTGTCGTGCATTTAAATTCAATACCAACGGAGGTATCGTAACAGGTGATGGCTTATCAATGGCATATCGTCATGGTGTTCCTCTTCGTGATATGGAATTCGTCCAATACCACCCAACCGGCTTACCGAACACCGGTATCTTAATGACTGAAGGTTGTCGTGGTGAAGGCGGTATCTTAGTGAATAAAAACGGCTACCGTTATTTACAAGATTATGGTCTAGGTCCTGAAACCCCAATCGGTAAACCTGAAAACAAATATATGGAACTTGGTCCACGTGATAAAGTTTCACAAGCGTTCTGGCAAGAATGGAAAAAAGGTAACACCTTAAAAACTGCAAAAGGTGTTGATGTGGTTCACCTTGACTTACGTCACTTAGGTGAAAAATATTTACATGAGCGTCTTCCATTCATTTGTGAATTAGCAAGTGCTTATGAAGGGGTAAACCCAGTTAATGAACCAATTCCAGTTCGTCCAGTTGTTCACTACACCATGGGTGGTATCGAAGTAGATTTCAACAGCGAAACTCGCATTAAAGGATTATTTGCTGTGGGTGAATGTGCGTCTTCTGGTTTACACGGTGCAAACCGTTTAGGTTCTAACTCGCTTGCAGAATTAGTGGTTTTAGGCCGTGTTGCAGGTGAATATGCCGCACAACGTGCAGCAGAAGCACAACCAGCAAACCGTGCAGCAGTTGATGCACAAGCACAAGATGTTGTGGCTCGCCTTGAAGCACTTTATAACCAAGAAGGTAATGAATCTTGGTCTGAAATCCGTGACGAAATGGGTACCGTAATGGAAGAAGGTTGTGGTATCTACCGTGACCAAGAAAGCATGCAAAAAGCAGTAGATAAAATTGCTGAGCTTAAAGAACGTTATAAACGTATTCGTGTTGCAGACCGTTCAAGCGTATTCAATACCGATGTGCTTTATACCGTAGAATTAGGTTACATCCTTGATGTCGCACAATCTATTGCAAACTCTGCAATTGAACGTAAAGAGTCTCGTGGTGCACACCAACGCTTAGACTACACTGAACGTGATGATGTGAATTATTTAAAACACACCCTTGCTTACTACAATGGCGATGATGCACCGCGTATTGAATACAGCCCGGTGAAAATCACTAAATCTCAACCAGCAAAACGTGTTTATGGTGCTGAAGCAGAAGCGGCAGAAGCGGCTGCGAAAGCTAAGGAGCAAGCAAATGGCTAATTCACCAGTAATGACTGTAGAAGTATTACGCTACAACCCAGAAAATGATCAAGAGCCACATTTAAGCTCTTATCAAGTACCTTATGATAACCAAACTTCTCTTTTAGATGCGTTAGGTTACATTAAAGATAAACTTGAACCGTCTCTTTCTTATCGCTGGTCTTGCCGTATGGCGATCTGCGGTTCTTGTGGGATGATGGTGAATAACAAACCTAAATTGGCTTGTAAAACGTTCTTACGTGATTACAGCGGCCATATGCGTATTGAACCATTAGCAAACTTCCCTATTGAACGCGACTTAGTGGTTGATTTAAGCCACTTTATCGAAAGTTTAGAGGCAATTAAACCTTATATTATTGGTAACGAAGCACCAGCATTAGATGGTAAACCACATCCATCAAAAGAATTGCAAGTCAGCCGTACTAAACAAACGCCGGCACAACTTGAAAAATATCGTCAATTCTCAATGTGTATCAACTGTGGTTTATGCTATGCGGCTTGTCCACAATTTGGTTTAAACCCTGAATTCTTAGGCCCTGCAGCGATTACAATGGCACACCGTTACAACCTTGATAACCGTGACCATGGTAAAGCACAACGTATGCCATTATTAAATGGTAAAAACGGTGTTTGGAGCTGTACTTTCGTTGGTTATTGTTCTGAAGTGTGTCCAAAACACGTGGATCCAGCTTCTGCAATCAACCAAGGCAAAGTGGAAAGTGCCAAAGATTATGTTATCTCAATGCTAAAACCAAAAGGCTAAGGGGAAGAATATGTCAGTAACAGTAAGTAAACGCAAAAAATATGTTCGCCCAATGACGGCTACTTGGTGGCAAAAATTGGATTTCTATAAAGCTTATATGGTACGTGAAGCAACTTCTATCTTTGCTGTGTGGTTCTGTATCGTATTGCTTTACGGTGTACTTTGCCTTGCAAGCAATCCTGTACCAGGTCTAGGCATTATTGATTTCATTAGCTTCTTAAGAAATCCAATTGTAGTGATCTTAAATATCATTACATTAATTGCGACTTTATATCACACTGCAACTTATTTCGTGATGACACCAAAAGTGATGAACATCATTGTTAAAAATGAACGTTTACCACATCACGTGTTAAGAAATGCACTTTGGGCAGTTACCGCTGTGATTAGTGTTATCGCATTAATTTTAGTTTATATGTAGGGAGAGAAAAAATGGTCGATCAAAATCCAAAACGCTCTGGTGAACCACCAGTATGGTTGATGTTTGGTGCTGGCGGGACTGTCAGTGCGATTTTCTTCCCTGTTGTGATCTTAATCCTTGGTCTATTGTTACCATTTGGATTAATTGATCCACATAACCTAATTACATTCGCTTATTCTTGGATCGGAAAATTAGTTATCTTAGTTTTAACCATTTTCCCTATGTGGTGTGGTTTACACCGTATCCATCATGCGATGCACGATCTTAAAATCCACGTGCCAGCAGGCGGATTTATCTTTTACGGCTTAGCCATGATTTACACAATCTGGGTATTATTTGCTGTATTAGGTTTGTAATTTAAAACACTAAATTGATAATAAAAGTGCGGTCAAAAATGACCGCACTTTTTTATTCTCAACGAATAACCAAAATATTTTCTTAATCTAGAAAAACAAAAAACCCGACATTACGTCGGGTTTTCTTTTATCAAAAACTTTGATAATTATTCTGCAACAACGATAACATCTAATGTTGCAAATACCTCGCCGTGAAGTTGGAAACGAACATCGTGGTCACCAAGAGTACGGATTGGACCGTTTGGTAAACGAACTTCGCTTTTCGCAATTTCAACGCCTGCTGCAGTTACTGCTTCTGCTACATCACGAGTAGTGATTGCACCGAATAAACGGCCTTCCTCACCAGCTTTAGATGCGATAGTTACAGAACCTAATGCAGTCACTTGTGCTGCACGAGCTTGAGCTGCTGCTAAACTTGCTGCTGCCGCTGCTTCTAACTCTGCACGACGAGTTTCAAAGTGTTCAATGTTAGCTTTAGTTGCCATAACCGCTTTACCTTGTGGGATTAAGAAGTTACGAGCGAAACCAGATTTAACATTAACTTGATCACCTACGTTACCTAGGTGAACGATTTTATCTAAAAGAATTACTTGCATTTCCTAACTCCTTCTTAATTGTGATGAGAATCAGAGTAAGGTAATAACGCTAAATAACGAGCGCGTTTGATTGCGCGTGCTAATTGGCGTTGGTACTTCGCACGAGTACCGGTAATGCGGCTTGGTACAATTTTGCCGCTTTCAGAAATGTAGTTCTTTAATGTAGCGATATCTTTGTAATCGATTTCAACAACATTTTCCGCTGTGAAACGGCAGAACTTACGACGACGGAAATAACGTGCCATTTGGCTGTCTCCTAATCTATAAATTCGATTTGCTCGGCATGCAATACTAACTGTGTTAAACCATTTGAGGTTTTATGTGAAGTTATAAACCCCACCACAAGAAGTTTACTGCCGACCGTAATGCTTTGAGTTTTTTCTATTAACTGATTGCCACTGACTTGAACTGGCATCTTTAACCACGCTTGGCGTGATAAACCACTTTCGACTTGTTCGGAACGATGTTCCAGCCAAAACTGGCAATGCGCAATCCCGTTAGGGCTTTTGCTTCGTTTAGGTAATTGACACACTGTGCCGATTAACGAGAAGCGATTATCAAGTTTTGAATTACTCTTCAGCATCCTCAAAATCGTTGTTTTCAACTTCAGCTAAAGGTTTACGTTCTTCTTTAGCCGCTTTCATTGGGGACGCTTCGGTTACGGCGTGCTTAGTATGGATAACAAGACTGCGTAATACAGCATCGTTATAACGGAAAGTCGTTTCTAGCTCGTCGATGACTTGTTGAGGCGCTTCTACATTCATAAGCACATAGTGTGCTTTGTGTAATTTGTTAATTGGGTACGCTAATTGACGACGACCCCAATCTTCTAGGCGATGAACTTGACCACCAGCTTCTTTAACAGAACCTGTGTAACGTTCGATCATACCTGGTACTTGCTCGCTTTGGTCCGGATGAACCATAAACACGATTTCGTAGTGACGCATTACTGCTCCTTACGGGTTAATCAGCCTTTGACGTAGATTAGCCACCAATCTGCAAAGGCAAGGAACGAAAAAATGAACGTGGCTAAGGGCGCTGATTATACAGATTTTTTTCCAGACTTCAAATAATTTGTACGCTTTTCAAACAAAAAAAGCCGATATCAACATATCGGCTTTTCTTTTATTTCTAAATTAACGGCTACGGAAAATGATACGACCTTTGCTTAAATCATAAGGTGTCATTTCTACTGTTACTTTATCGCCTGTTAAGATACGAATATAGTTTTTACGCATTTTGCCAGAAATATGTGCAGTCACCACGTGACCATTTTCTAACTCAACACGGAACATGGTATTTGGTAAGGTTTCCAAAATTGTGCCTTGCATTTCAATGCAATCTTCTTTTGCCATTTTATCCTCTAAAATTATGATTTTTTTGACCGCACTTCTTACGGTTATAAATGAAAAACGGGCGAATTATAGCCGTTTTTAATGTTAGACGAAAGATTAAAATGGTATTTTGTTTAAATGCACATTATTTTTTTAATAATTCGATTATAATGTTCCACTAAAGTCGATTAGATAAAGAATTTAATTTAGCATACGAGGCCAAGATGTAGCCTTATGCGGTATTACCTTTCCCAAGGTGGCACCCTACCTACTAAAAAGCTAAAGCAAACTTTACTATAATGTTCGTTAATCTGCATGTAAAACAATAACTTCAACCCAAGGGTTATTTATGGCTATACCTAAAATAATTGTAATTAGTTTAAAACATTCAACAAGAAGAGAAAATATTGCTAAGCGCCTTTCTGGTTTGGGGTTAGACTTTAGTTTTTTTGATGCGACAGATGGGAAAAAACTTCCTGCCTCCGTATTAGAATCTGTCGATTATGATTTCTATCCGAAACACTATTTATCACCTAAGGCCTTAACGCTCGGCGAAATTGGCTGTGCAATAAGCCATATTAAAGTTTATGAGCACATGGTAGAAAACAATATTAAAAGTGCCATTATTCTTGAAGACGATGCGATCGTTTCACAGCACTTTAAGGAAATTATTGAGGATACGCTCAATAAAATTAATAAAAATCATGAGCTGATCTTTTTTGATCACGGAAAAGTTAAATCCCATTTCTTTAAGAAACGGATTGTGGAAGGATATAGACTTGCACATTACAAGTCACCTTCAAAAAATTCAAGAAGATGTATTATCTATGCAACCGCTTATTTAATTACATTATCGGGCGCTAAAAAATTACTTAACTACGCTTATCCAATAAGACTGCCTGCTGATTATCTGACGGGATTAATCCAAAAAACACGTGTTGATGCCTATGGCATTGAACCACCATGTGTATTTAGAGGATTAAACAGTGACTCAGAAATAGACAAAATTGAACATCGATATGAATAAGCTAAAAGCACTAAGGTTAAAAATAGGGAAATGGATACTCGATAAATCATCAAGATCAGCCAATCCCCAAAGTTTAAAACATCCTAAGAGTTTCTTATTTTTGCGACAAGATGGGAAAATTGGCGACTATATCGTTAGTTCTTTTGTTTTTCGGGAAATAAAGAAATTTAACCCGTTGATAAAAATCGGTGTCATCTGCACGAAACAGAACGCTTATCTGTTTCAAAGAAACCATCACATTGATGAGATTTATCTTGTAAAGAAAAGAAACATTCTCGACTACATCAAGACGGCACTGTTTATTAGAAAAGAAAGATACGATGTTGTCATTGATCCAACTCTTGTACTTAGAAACCGAGACTTGTTGCTATTGAGAATACTCAATGCCCGTAATTATATCGGCTATAGAAAAGCAGATTATAATATTTTTAATATAAATATTACTAAAGACGGCCATTTTTCAGAAATTTACAAAGAAGCTTTAGCTCAGTCAAATATCAGTCTAAGTGATGATCGCTATGACATTCCGCAAGATGACTTAATTAAAGAAGAAATTCTTAAGTTTATTACGGACAACAAGTTAAATAACTTTATTACAATTAACTTCTATGGAAATGGCAAAAATAGAAAGTTTGATGACTCTCACATTGTAGATTATTTAACATATATTAGAGACTCGAATAAACATCAGCTAATCTTACTTGCAACACCTGATACTTATGAGCATTTAAGTAGAATCGCTAATCAATTTAATGATGTATTTGTTTATCCAAATCCTCACACAACGATCTATCATACAATTGAGTTGATTAGAAACTGTGCTCTACTTATTTCGGTTGATACATCAACGGTTCATATCGCTTCGGGGTTAAATAAACCTATGATTTGTTTTTACTCGCAAGACAAAGAAAATTTTACGCACTGGCATCCCAATTCTAAGAATGTATGCCATATTATTCATTACTACGATAATGTTAATGAGATCTCCCCGAGAGAAATAAAACCAGAATGGCTAGATATTTAAAGATGCCTGCCACAAACTTTATCATTTATTAGATTATTTTTATGAATTCAAAAAAACACTTAGGTCATACAGCCCGTAAACGCTTCGGACAAAACTTTTTACATGATACCTCCGTCATTCAAGGGATCGTGTCGGCAATTCACCCACAACCCAATCAATTCTTAGTAGAAATTGGCCCAGGGCTTGGTGCATTAACGGAGCCTGTTGGAGAGCTTGTCGATCATCTTACGGTGATCGAGCTTGACCGAGATCTTGCCGAACGTTTACGTCATCATCCATTTTTACATCAAAAGCTCACCGTCATTGAAACGGATGCGATGCAATTTGATTTTGGTGAGCTTTATACAAAAGAGAATTTAGCAGAAAAAGGTCAGAAGTTACGCGTATTTGGTAACTTGCCTTACAACATTTCTACCCCATTGATGTTCCACTTATTTAAGTATCACGATGTGATTCAAGACATGCACTTCATGCTACAAAAAGAAGTGGTAAAACGCTTATGCGCAGGCCCAAATAGCAAAGCTTACGGGCGTTTAACCATCATGGCGCAATATTTCTGCCAAGTGATGCCTGTACTTGAAGTGCCACCTTCGGCCTTCAAACCTGCACCGAAAGTAGATTCAGCTGTTGTGCGTTTAATTCCACATAAAGAATTGCCGCACCCTGTAAAAGATTTATATTGGCTGAACCGTGTTTGTTCTCAAGCTTTCAACCAACGCCGTAAAACATTGCGTAATGCGCTTTCAACATTATTTTCAGCCGAAGATCTGACCGCACTTGGTATTGATTTAAATGCACGCGCAGAAAATTTGGCTATTGCAGATTATGCGCGCTTAGCGAACTGGCTGGCGGATAACCCACCCGAAAATGATGAAAATAATCTTTTTGAATCAACTGAGCTATAAATTGCCCAGTACATATTAATTAACTTAAGGATTCATAATGAAAAAAATAAAAGTTGGTTTGATTATAGATGAGTTTTTTGGCGGTGCTGGAACTGCTTATGGTGGATATGGGTTTCTTGCTCGCCGGCTTATTGCTAAGTATATTCCCAATGATCTAATCCAGATTGATGTATTATTAGGCCGTAGCAATAAAAATCGTTATTTTGCAGAAAAAATAAAAGTTGATGATGTTAATGTTTATAAGCTCCCTAAAAGAAAACTATTTTCTAAATTGTGGCTTAAAAAGCAAAATTACGATGTTTACCTCTCGATTGAATTAACTTACGATTGGGTTCTAAAACATGAGTTAGATATAAATAAGAAACTTATTCTGTGGATTCAAGATCCAAGACCAGCTTACGAGTGGGATGAAATTAATACAGTTAAGCTTTTTCCTGAAACATCTTATTATAATCAAGATATTTATGATCTTGTTCATTCTATGTATAAACAAAATCGAGTGAAATTTATTTCACAAGGGTATTTTTTAAATAGAAAGGCAAAAGATCTTTATTCTCTAGATAATGATGTTAGTATCCAATATTTACCAAACCCAGTAGAAATAGATAATAAATTTGATTTTGATAAACATAATAAGAAGAATAATATCATTTTTCTTGGTCGTATTGAATCAGTAAAAAGAGGTTGGCTTTTCTGTGAAATTGCATCAAAGTTACCTGAATATCAATTTTATGTGTTAGGTCAAACCTTTCGTGAGTCTGATAAAAATACTAAAATTATAAATAAATATTTAAATATTAATAATTTACATTTTGTTGGGCATGTTGATGGTATAGAAAAAAATAATTTTATTCGAGATGCAAAAATCTTAGTGAACACATCAATTCATGAGGCACTCCCAATTTCTTTTTTAGAAGCACTTTCTTATGGAACCGTTCTTGTTAGTAACAGAAATCCTGAGGATTTAACCTCTAAATTTGGCATACATGTTGGTGATGTATTAGGAGATGGTTTTGACAAAGTTGAGCTTTATGTAGAAGCAATTCAAAAACTCATGCAAAATGATTCTATAAGAGAGGAAAAGGCTAAAGCTGGAATGGCTTATGTCAAAAATATTCATAATATAGCTGACTTCACAACAAACCTTAGAAAAATAATAATCGATACAGTTAAGGAAGACTAATATGAATGTCGCGTTTTCATCTGATAATAACTATGCACCATATTTAGCCGTCAGCATATTAAGTGTATTAAAAAATAATTCTGAATCTGAAATTTGTTTCTATATTTTGGATTTTGGCATTGATAATAACAATAAAGAAATTATAGCAAATATCGTTTACAATCATGGGAAAAGTATCAAGTTTATAAGTGTGGATAAAGATGAATTTGCTAACTTTCCCATTACAATAAATTATATTTCTTTAGCAACCTATGCCAGATTAAATATAACTCAATATATCCCTGATGTAGATAAGTTACTTTATATTGATGTTGATACGCTAACAAATGGCTCATTAGATGATTTATGGAATACTGATATCGAACAGTATTCACTTGCCGCATGTAAGGATTTTTTTATTGAAATTGAGCAAGCCGATTACAAGGCAAAAATTGGCTTAGAAAATCATCATTATTTTAACGCCGGAGTGCTTCTTATCAATATGCGAAGATGGCGAGAATTGAATGTGCTAGAGATGAGTCTGACGTGGTTAAATAAATATAAGGACGTTATAAAGTATCAGGATCAGGATATCTTAAATGGTATTTTCAAAGACGATGTTAAATTTATAAATACAAGATTTAACTTCACACCATCTGAATCTGGCTATATAAAATATCGAAAAGAACGAGAAATTCAATTTCCTGCAGTTATTTACCATTATCCTGGACCTGATAAGTTTTGGTCTAGCCGAAGCTCTCACTTAAAAGCTAATTTAGGGTATTCACTATTTAAGGAAATCTGCAATAGTTATCCTGCTTTTAAGGCTGATTTTGATGTTGTTGACTTTAGAACAAAAGTAAGAAGGCTCATTAGAGAAATTAAGTATAAATTTGTCTATCACATCTTTTAATTTTCTAAAATAACAACCTACTTCATTGATATTTAGCGTCTCATTACTTTGATTTTACGTGTTAACTGTTTTTACGAATAGGCTTAAGAGATTAAGCCTATACAACGTATTTCATCAACTTATCTACATAAAACGAACAATTTCTTTACCTTGCATTTCTTTCAGGCGCTGTTGTTCTTTCCATTTTTCTTTATTTAGCGCTCGTATAATATTTTCCTTCACCCGAATTAAACGCTGTTTCAATGTTTTCTTGGTGTGCACTGCCGTATTTTTTTTACGCTCTTGCTGCAAGTCACTTACCAATAAGCTATTCTCTTGATTTAATTGCAATTCTTGAACACAAATGGCAGGATTAAGTTGATATACTTGATAGACACCGACATTAATCTGTTCATTAAACATGATCTCATCAATTGCTTTGACTTCATCTACCGCGAGGTTTTGAAATAAATTAATGAGGTATTTCGCTGCGCCATTAGAGATAATATAACCAGCTGTACCAAAATGCTTTGATTTTAAAATATCAATGTTTCTTTCTTGGAAAGGTAAAATTTGTTGCTGATGTTCCAGCTGAACAGGCATTAAAAATGTTTCTAAACGCAAAACAAAAATCTCTTGAAAATTGAACCGCACTTTTAGCCATTCATCATTTGCAAGAAATTGTTTTGCATTCTCACCAAGCAGAATATCATCCTCAAAAATAGAAATATAATCTAAATTATCGTCAACACACTTTTTCCATAACATAAAGTGACTCACCAAACAGCCCTTTTCTCCTGCCGTGAGCTTTGATGTGTTTTCAACATTTGGAAGATAACGCTGTAAATGAGCATCAAGTCGATCAGAAGGTGTGAATGCATCAAAAAATTCAAAGGGAATTTGTTTCTGACCGAATTGATCGATAATGTGATTTCGACGTTTATCCGCCGTTGAAATACTAATCACTACATTTTTATGTTCAATAGAATACATAGAAAAACATCATATCTGCCTTAAATTGCAGGCTATCTTACTATTTTAAGATCATGAAATGAATAGTATCTTCACAAAAAATCTATGCTAGAATTTATGGTAAATTTTTAGCATAAAGACTGCCAAAACCTAATAACCACAACTGGAGCATTGTAGAAAGAATGGCAACCTATTTCGTTGGTGATTTACAAGGCTGTTATGATGAATTACAGCTTTTATTAGCGCGTGTAGATTTCAATCCTACGCAAGATAAACTTTATCTTGTGGGGGATCTTGTGGCGCGTGGGGATAAATCACTTGAATGTCTTCGTTTCGTAAAATCACTTGGTAATGCCGCGCAAACCGTGCTAGGAAATCACGATTTACACTTAATTGCGACCGCACTGGGTATTAAAAAAGTAAAACCGCGTGATCGTGTTAATGCCATTTTTAATGCGCCCGATTTTGATGAGCTGATTCATTGGTTACGCCATCAGCCCTTACTTGTGCATAATGAAGAATTAAACTTCCTGATGGCACACGCAGGCATTTCGCCTGATTGGGATTTAGAAACTGCGAAATCTTGTGCGGCTGAAGTGGAACAGATTTTACAAAATGGGGATTTTCATTATCTCATTGAAAATATGTATTCTGAACAGCCTGATCGCTGGTCGCCAGATTTGCAGGGCTTAGCGCGTCATCGTTACATTATTAATGCTTTCACTCGAATGCGTTTTTGTTATTTAGATCATCGTTTTGATTTTGCCTGTAAATCCCCTTTAAAAGATGCACCAGCTGAACTCACGCCTTGGTTTAATTTAGATAATCCACTTTATAAACAAATTCCCATTGTATTTGGACATTGGGCAAGTTTAGTGGATGAGCCTACTCCACCAGGTATTTATGCCTTGGATACCGGTTGTGTGTGGAATAATCGAATGACCCTATTGCGTTGGGAAGACAAACAGCTCTTCACACAAAGTGCGGTCAAAAATTACAGTGATTTTTAAGGAAACACTATGCTCTCGCTTACGGCTGAATCTTGCGAACTGTTCAATATTCCTTTCTATCAATTCGCCCAAATGAAAAAATTCTGTCCAGAAGAGATTCCGGCAATTAAAGCTGATTACAAATTACACTGGGATAACTGGAAAGCGATTATTCAAGAAGTCGCAAAGCAACTTGGCATGCCTTTTGCGAAACCGCATATTGAAAGTTGGACCAATGGCTGGCAGGTACGCGCGCATTTCTTTGCTTATTTTAAATACGAGTTCAACCAAAATTCTGCAGCAATCTTTTCTGTGCTATTAAATCGTCGCCGACTAAGAGTGTGTTTAGATTGGCATTGCTATCGTGCAGATCGCTCACAAATTAATCTGCAACAATATAATCAATGGCTTGATCAATTTGATTTCAAACAATTTGCCGATTTTGATATTTGGCGAGAAGATGAAAGCGAATATGATGATTTTCGCCAAGTGAAAACTATTTCTGAAAAAGATCTTCTCTTGCGTTCAGAGGACGATTTTTGGTGTATTGGGAAAAGTATTGAAAAAGATCAACTAAGCCAAATTGATCCTGTTTTATTTATCACGCAAACCATTCAACAATTACAACCGCTTTACGATTGCTGCCATCAATAAAGTGCGGTCATTTCCATTAAATTTTTTCGTCTTGTTTATTTGTTATGCTATCATTACATTAGTTTAACATTTTTAACAATTTTGCTTTTAGGAGTACTTTATGAAAAACGTCGTGATCGTTGGCGGGGGCGCCGGCGGCATTGAATTAGCGACATTTTTAGGCGACAAATTAGGTCGCCAAAAACAGGCTAAAGTGACGCTTGTGGATCGCAATGCGACCCACTTGTGGAAACCCTTATTACATGAAATTGCAACAGGTGTAATGGATGATGGCACAGATTCTCTGAGCTACCGTGCACACGGTAAAAACCACCATTTCAGTTTTGAGCAAGGTTCGATCACACGCATTAATCGAGAGCAAAAATATGTTGAACTTGCCCCTGTTTATGGGCAAGAAGGCGACATGCTCGTGGTTGCGCGTCGTATTCCTTATGATTACTTAGTAATTGCGATTGGCAGTAAATCGAATGATTTCAATACAAAAGGCGTCGCTGATAATTGCATTTTCTTAGACAGCTCTGATCAAGCTCTTCGCTTCCAACAAAGAATGTTGGAATTATTCCTTAAATTCTCTGAAAACCGTGTATTAGACGATATTGGTGAAGAAGAATTTAAACAGAAATTAGTGGATGAGAGTAAAGTCAACATTGCGATTGTTGGCGGTGGTGCTACTGGTGTGGAATTGACCGCTGAGCTTTATCATGCGACTGAAGACTTATCTTCTTACGGTTACGGTAAAATTGATAATTCTTGCTTACAAGTCACTTTAGTTGAAGCAGGTCCTCGCTTATTACCTGCTCTACCTGAAAATTTATCTGCAGCGGTATTAGAGGAATTGCAAGAGATGGGTGCAAACGTGAAATTAAATACAATGATCACGGAAGCCCAACCAAATACACTTATCACCAAAGATGGCGAAGAAATCAAAGCTGATCTGATTGTATGGGCGGCTGGTGTTCGCACCTCAACGGTGACACAGCAATTCGATGGATTAGAGCTTAATCGCATCAATCAATTAGTGGTAAAAGACACTCTTCAAACCACGGTGGATGATAGTATTTTTGCCATTGGTGACTGTGCAGCATTAATGCAACCAAACGGTAAATTAGTTCCACCAAGAGCGCAAGCAGCACATCAAATGGCAAAAGCCTGTGCAAAAAATATCTTTGCACTTTTTGAGCAAAAACCATTAAAAGCATTTAAATACAACGATAAAGGAACCTTGGTTTCTCTTTCAAGCTTTACCGCATTGGGTAGCATTTCAAATAAATTTGGGAAAAACCCACTGACTGTTCAAGGTAAATTTGCTCAGTTTGCGTATGTGTCTTTATATCGTATGCATCAACATGCTTTACATGGATGTATTAAGATTGGCTTGATTATTTTAGTGGATAAACTTAACCACTATTTAAAACCAAGATTGAAATTACATTAATACAAAAAGTGCGGTCAAATTTAACCGCACTTTTTTCATTCCTTAAACTAATTGATTGTTATGCTCATAAGCATAAAGAGTATTAAACATCAGCATGGCAACTGTCATTGGCCCTACTCCACCTGGTACTGGCGTAATATAAGCCGCTTTTTGTATCGCCACATCATATTCCACATCGCCCACTAATTTGCCATTGATACGGTTAATCCCCACATCAATGACTGTTGCCCCTTCTTTAATCCAATCGCCTGGAATAAACCGAGGTTTGCCCACAGCTACAACTAAAACATCCGCCTGACGAATATGATGCTCTAAATCTTTGGTAAAACGGTGTGTCACCGTGACAGTTGCACCTGCTAGCAATAATTCAAGCGACATCGGGCGACCTACAATATTTGATGCACCAACGATCACGGCATGTTTACCGTGTAAATCGATACCTGTGGTTTCTAATAATTTCATCACGCCATAAGGGGTGCAGGCGCGTAAAGTTGGAATACGCTGACATAAACGCCCCACATTATAAGGATGGAAACCATCCACATCTTTTTCAGGGCTAATACGCTCAATCACTGATGTACTATTAATTTGTTCAGGTAATGGAAACTGCACGAGAATACCATCAATGGTTTCATCTGCATTCAATTGATCTATCAGTTGCAATAGTTCTGTTTCCGAAGTGGTTTCAGGTAAATCATAAGATTTTGAAACCATCCCGATTTCCTCACAACTTTTTCGTTTACTGCCTACATAGACTTGAGAAGCGGGATCTGCCCCCACCAAAATTACCGCAAGTCCTGGGGCACGTTTACCTTGAGCACGATAATGTTCAATTTTATTGGCAACATCCGATTTGATTTTTTTTGATAGTTCAGTACCTGAAATAATTTGAGCAGTCATGCGTTTTTTCCTCAAGATGGCATTAAGTAAACGTTTGCTATTTTAACTGACAACGCCTTATTTTACAAAGACAACAAAAGTGCGGTTGAAAAACTGGAATAATTTTGAGCAATTGAAAGAGGAATCTAAAAAATTAATTGACTGAAAAGAAAAGCTCACTATAATTGTGCTCAATCGTCGGCGAGTAGCGCAGCTTGGTAGCGCAACTGGTTTGGGACCAGTGGGTCGTAGGTTCAAATCCTATCTCGCCGACCACTTCTTTTATATTTCCCTCGAAATTCCATACAAAAGATGTAACCCTTAAAATGCGCCCTTAGCTCAGCTGGATAGAGCAACGCCCTTCTAAGGCGTGGGTCAAAGGTTCGAATCCTTTAGGGCGTGCCATTATATACTTTCTCAAGCAAAGCATAAAACTTTACAAAACCATAAGTCATTGTTTTACAATGTAAATGTTTGTAAATTTTCAAGTCAAAATATTTACCAAATTATTTCATACAAGTATTATTCATTTCGTTTCATACCAAATGAAACTTTTATTATATTTCGGATATTTTTTATTTAAAGGAATTAAACCTAATGAAAAAAACACTATTATTTGTATGTTTATTTGGAAGTACATCTCTTGCTTTTGCAGAAGATACCGCTACAAAAACTGAAGTTTATGCTCAGGTAGGAAGACTCGACGATCGTATTACTGAAACTCGTTCAGTTCTTGATAATCGAATTACAAATGAGCGTAAAGAACTTGACGAGCGCATCACAGGTGTCGATGTTCGACTAAATCAAACGGACAAAAATTTAAACGATCGTATTAATGAAACAGATAAAAATCTCAACAACCGCATTAATGACGAAGTGGGGCGTCTTGATGATCGTATCACCAACGCTCAGAAAGATTTAAATAATCGTATTACTGGCGTTGACGAACGTTTAAACCAAACCGATAAAAACTTAAATGATCGCATTAATGAAACAGATGAAAATCTAAATAATCGCATCAATGATGAAGTGGGTCGTTTAGATGGTCGAATTACTGAAGATCGTCGAGCGCTCGATGAACGAATTACCGAAAATCGCAAAGATTTAGATAACCGTATTACGGAAAACCGTAAAGATTTAGATGAACGAATTACGGAGAATCGTAAGGATTTAGATAATCGAATCACCGGTGTAGAAGAACGTGTTACTGATACACAGAAAAATCTAAATAACCTAGATAACCAAGTAAAAAATAACACAAACAATATTCAAACAAACAAAACCGATATTGATGATCTAAAAAATAGAATCAGCCACAATTCTGCAAACAATACTCAGAACACCAAAGCTCTTGCTGATAAAGTAAACAATAATGTGCAAAATATTGCGAATAACGCTTCACGCTTGGATCACATGTCAAATCAAGTTTTGACAAATACGAAAGAGATTTCTGATTTACGTTCTGAAATGACACGTTCCACTGAATCATTACGCTCTGATTTAAAACACAACGTGAAAAAATTACGCGCAGGCATTTCAAGTGCCATTGCATTAACACAAGTCCCCCAAGCAATTACTTCTGGGGAAAGCGTGCTTGGTGTGGGGGCGGGAACTTTCCGCAATGAAAGTGCGCTAGCTGTCGGTTATTCTCGTGCATCTGATAATGGTAAACTGCTATTTAAAATAGGCGGTACTGCAAGTAGCCGTGGTGATTTTGGTGCGGGTGCAGGTGTTGGGATACGTTGGCGCTAACTAAATACTCGTATAAATAACAAAAGCACGCTTAAGGCGTGCTTTTTTATATCCATAAAATATCGAGAATCTATGATTAAAAAAATGATCGGATATTTATAAAGGATTGTAATTTGAATGGCGGTGAGAGGGGGATTCGAACCCCCGATGCACTTTCGCACATACACGCTTTCCAGGCGTGCTCCTTCAACCACTCGGACATCTCACCGTTTTGAAGTGCGTGAAATATAAAGATTTATCCAAGATTAGTCAAGTTTTTTGAGCTAGAACATAAAAAATCCTTTTCCTTTTAGCTAAAATATAAACTATCTTTTTTCTATCATCGTATTTTTATGCATATCAAATCACTCTTTTCTAAAAATGTGTTTTTGGCCGTAAAACCATTTAGCGCATTGAAAGAATCTTTCCGTGAAGGTTACGGAAAACAAAAATTGATTAAAGATATTATCGCGGGTCTCACCGTGGGCGTCATTGCGATTCCACTTTCCATGGCTTTAGCCATTGCTAGCGGTGTGCCACCACAACACGGTCTTTATACCGCTATCATAGCGGGGATCGTAATTGCGTTAACCGGTGGATCGCGTTTTAATATTTCAGGTCCAACCGCCGCATTTGTCGTGATTTTATATCCCGTCACCCAACAATTTGGGCTCAGCGGGTTACTTATGGCAACGCTACTTTCGGGAATTATTTTAGTCATCATGGCGTTGTCTCGATTGGGACGACTAATTGAGTACATTCCTCTCCCCGTTACACTTGGCTTTACCTGCGGGATTGGGATCACCATCGGCACCTTGCAAATCAAAGATTTTTTAGGTTTAGACATTGCCCAGATGCCACCTCACTATATTGAAAAAGTGCAAGCTATTTTGACCGCACTTCCGACGATTAACTGGGCAGACACTGCGGTTGGCGTGATCACCTTATTTGTACTCACCCAATGGCATAAACTTCGTTTACCCGTGCCGGGCCATTTACCTGCGGTCATTATTGGGACACTCATGGCATTAGCCTTAGGACAATTTGGCTTCTCGGTTGAAACCATTGGTACAGCATTCCAATATACCTTATCTGACGGTACAACAGGACATGGTATCCCTAATGTCCTGCCTGAATTTGCCTTACCTTGGAATATTCCTAATGCACAAGGTGAAGTCATCAATTGGAATTTTGATCGCATACAAGATATCTTGCCTGCCGCCTTTTCAATGGCTGTATTAGGCGCGATTGAATCGCTACTTTGTGCGGTCATTTTAGATAATATGACGGATACCAAACATCATTCCAATAATGAATTACTCGCCCAAGGTTTAGGTAATATTATTTCACCATTCTTAGGCGGCATTACGGCAACTGCAGCAATTGCACGTTCTGCAGCCAACGTTAAATCTGGAGCAGTATCGCCAATAGCCAGTGTCATTCATGCACTCTTGGTTTTATTCTCGCTATTATTCTTTGCGAATGCCCTGTCTTATTTGCCACTCTCTTCTATGGCTGCATTGCTATTAATGGTAGCTTGGCATATGGCAAATGTACCTGAAATTATTCGTTTGGCGCGTCGCTCCACAAAAAACGAAATTGCTGTGTTGTTCACTTGCTTAATTCTCACTGTGTTATTTGATATGGTAATTGCCATCTCTGTCGGCGTATTATTAGCGAGTCTCTTATTTATCCGCACCATTGCAGAAATGACAAAAGCGATTGAACAACCTGCACCAGAAGATTTAAATGATGTATTAGCTTATCGTATCAGCGGTCCACTATTCTTTGCTGCGGCGGATAAACTCTTTGCGGATTTGCATGATAAAACCGTCCATACGGATCACGAGATCAAACATATCGTGTTGCAATGCGATGCCGTGACTGTGCTGGATACCGGCGGTATTCATGCACTCACTCATTTTGTACAGCATATGTTGCCACATCAACAAATCTACTTGTGCAATATGCAATTCCAACCACTCAGAATGTTAGTAAAATCTAACTCTGTGCCTGAATTGCAAAAAATTAACTATGGTACAGATTTACAAGATGTGTTTAATAAAATTCGTGAGTTTGAACAAGCAAATCCATAAAACACTAAAAAGCGTGCTAAAATAAGCACGCTTTTTTATCAATAAAATAAAGGAATTCAGAATGCGTCCAAATAATCGTGAAAATCATCAGCCTCGTCCAATTAAAATCACCCGTAATTACACGAAACATGCTGAAGGCTCAGTATTAGTGGAATTTGGTGATACTAAAGTTTTATGTACGGCGAGTGTTGATGAAAACGTACCGCGTTTCTTAAAAGGACAAAATCAAGGTTGGGTGACAGCAGAATATGGCATGTTACCTCGCTCTACACACAGCCGTATGCAACGTGAAGCGGCAAAAGGCAAACAAGGTGGACGCACCATGGAAATTCAACGCTTAATCGCTCGCTCATTACGTGCTATGGTTGACTTAGAGGCTCTTGGCGAACGTTCTATTACCTTAGACTGTGATGTGATTCAAGCGGATGGCGGTACAAGAACAGCCTCCATCACGGGTGCTGCAGTAGCATTATGTGATGCTATCAATGGTTTGATTGCAAATGGCACATTAAAAACCAATCCAATCAAAGGTCTGATTGCTGCAATTTCGGTTGGGATTGTTGAAGGTGAAGCTGTGTGTGATTTGGAATATGTGGAAGATTCAGCCGCCGAAACAGATATGAACGTTGTGATGATGGAAGATGGTCGTATGATCGAAGTACAAGGTACTGCAGAAGGCGAACCATTCAGCCACGAAGAATTACTCACCTTATTGGGCTTAGCAAAACAAGGCTGCGAACAAATCTTCGCTGCACAACGTGAAGCATTAGGTTTATAGGAACAAAAAATGGAAAGCTACAAAATCGAATTTATTAAATTCGCCTTGAGCCGTAACGTGCTTAAATTTGGCGAGTTTGAGCTAAAATCAGGTCGAAAAAGCCCTTATTTTTTTAACGCAGGATTATTTAGCACGGGTGCAGATCTTGCTCGCTTAGGTGAATTCTATGCGAAAGCGATTCAATCAAGTGCGGTCGATTTTGATGTCATTTTTGGTCCTGCCTATAAAGGCATTCCGATTGCGACGAGCGTTTCCATTGCACTATTCAATCAATTTAACCGTGATACACCTGTTTGCTTTAATCGCAAAGAAGCCAAAGATCACGGTGAAGGCGGTAATTTGATCGGTAGCCCATTAACCGGCAATGTGTTGTTAGTCGATGATGTCATTACAGCTGGCACAGCCATTCGTGAGTCCATGGCACTTCTTGAAGCCAATAACGCGAGATTAGCGGCTGTCTTTATTGCATTAAATCGTCAGGAAAAAGGAAAAGGGGAACTTTCTGCCATCCAAGAAGTAGAACGAGACTATCAATGCCAAGTGCTTTCCATTATTGATTTGGATGATTTAATGCAATTTATTGAAAAAGAACCCGATTATCAGCAATATTTACCTGTGATGCGGGCTTATCGTGAAAGTTATGGTGTGTAATTTATTACTTGAAAAATAAGAATAAAGCCATATTAATGTAAGGGCAGACATTAGCGTCTGCCCATTATTGTCAAAAGACCTTTTGACCGCACTTTAGGGGAAAAGAATGTATTTTTTTGGAAAGATTATCGGCGTTTTTCTCGGTTTTAAATGGGGGGGCTTTTTCGGCGCTATCGCTGGACTTATTTTAGGCTCTATCGCAGATAAAAAACTCTATGAGCTTGGTTCGGTTAACTCTAGCTTTTTTAAGAAAAAAACGACCCGACAAGCACTCTTTATGCAAACTACTTTTGCGGTACTTGGGCATTTAAGTAAATCCAAAGGTCGTGTGACGGAAGAAGATATTCAACTGGCGAATCAGTTGATGAACCAGATGCAATTAGATGAGAGCCATCGCAAACTCGCTCAAGAGGCCTTTCGTCGCGGTAAAGAAGCCGATTTCCCTTTACGCCAGGTGATTCGTGAATTCCGCATTGGATGTGGACAACGTGCTGACTTACTGAGAATGTTCTTACACGTGCAAGTGCAGGCTGCCTTTGCTGATTCTCAATTACATGAGTCAGAAAAAGAAGTGCTTTATGTGGTAGCCGAAGAACTTGGTCTTTCCCGTATGCAGTTTGAGCAAATGCTGGCAATGGAAATTGCGGCTCGTCAATTTACCCAAGGTGGATTCTATCGCCAATACCAACAAGGCGGCTATCAACAGCAAGGTGGTTACCAATACCAACAACAAGGCGGATACCAACAATCTTCAGGCCCTACATTAAGCGATGCTTATAAAGTATTGGGCGTGAGTGAAAGTGATGATCGCAATGCGGTAAAACGTGCATATCGTCGTTTAATGAATGAACATCACCCGGATAAATTAGTCGCGAAAGGCTTACCGCCAGAAATGATGGAAATGGCTAAAGAAAAAGCGCAACAAATCCAAGCCGCTTATGATTTAATTTGTAAAGCAAAAGGCTGGAAATAGTGCGCGTTATCCTCGCCCCTATGCAAGGAGTGCTTGATCCTTTTGTTCGCCAGCTTTTAACCGAAGTGAATGAATACGATCTCTGCATCACCGAGTTTGTTCGCGTGGTGGATCAACTCTTACCCGAAAAAGTCTTTTATCGTCTTTGCCCTGAACTCAAAAATCAGGGCTTTACCCCTTCTAAAACACCTGTTCGTGTCCAACTTTTAGGTCAACATCCAAACTGTCTTGCTGAAAATGCTAATCGCGCCATTGAGCTTGGCTCACATGGTATTGATTTAAATTGTGGTTGTCCATCCAAAACCGTTAATGGGAGCAACGGAGGAGCAGCACTTCTCAAACAACCTGAATTAATTTATCAAGCGACTCTAGCCTTACGAAAAACCGTACCTAGTCATTTACCTGTCAGTGTGAAAGTGCGATTAGGTTGGGATTGTACTTCACAAGCGTTTGAAATTGCCGATGCCGTACAACAAGGTGGCGCCACTGAAATCACCATTCACGGAAGGACCAAAGCCGATGGGTATCGTGCCGATCGCATCAATTGGGAGAAAATCGGTGAAGTGAGATCTCGCTTGACGATCCCAGTGATTGCTAATGGTGAAATTTGGCGTTGGGAAGATGGTCAAGCATGTTTGAAAGCGACAGGTTGCGAAGATCTAATGGTCGGGCGTGGGGCATTAAATATCCCAAACTTAAGCCTTGTACTCAAACAAAATTGCAAAAAAATGCCTTGGGTGGATATTCAAAAAATCTTGCAAAAATATGCGAAAATGGAAAATTTCCATGATTCCGGTTTTTATCATGTTGCCCGAATCAAACAATGGCTACGCTATCTCAATAAAGAATATCCTGAAGCGGACATCGTTTTTGAGCGAATTAAAACCAGCAAAACAGCAGAAGATCTGAGAGAACGACTCTGTCAGTGCTAAAAAAGTGCGGTCAGAATAGACGGCTTTTTAGTATTATCCCCACTCGTACGATGAGTGCTTACACTCAAACAAAACTTGACCAAAATCAAAAAGTTATGATACAGAACCAGTAGAATCGATGAGGCATATACCACAAAAAAGGAGAGGCGCCTTATGAAGACTCGTCTATTGCTTTCTAGCTTAATTATCGCATTAAGCGCAACATCATTTGCCCAAACGCATAAAGCGCATTGGTCCTATAATGGTAAAGAAAGCCCTGAACATTGGGGTGATTTGCTCACCGAATATCAAACCTGTAAGCTAGGGAAGGTTCAGTCGCCTGTTAATCTGGAAGCAGATAACGGCATGAAAGTGGCAAATAAACCACTTAAGATGAATTATTTCCCTGCGGCTTATCAAGTAGAGAATAATGGGCATACCGTGCAAGTCAGCGTTGCACAAGAAAATGCGCCATTTATTACGCTCAACAATAAACCATTCTATTTAAAACAATTTCACTTTCACACACCAAGTGAACATACTTTTAAACGCCAACATTATCCTTTAGAAATTCATTTTGTTCATCAAAGTGAAGATAAAGCATTAGCGGTTGTTGCCGTAATGGTCAATGAAGGTGAAGCTAATCCAGCATTAGCACCAGTAATTGAGAAAAAACTCACCGTTGGACAAAAAGAAAAATTGGCTCAACAGATTGATATTAAAGCGCTAATGCCAAAAGAGATGGCTCGCTTCCGCTTAAATGGATCACTCACGACTCCACCTTGTAGTGAAAACGTGGCTTGGACCATTTTTAAATCACCAATTCAAGCAAGCAAAGCACAAATTGCCGCGATAGAAGAAATGGAAGGGAAAAACAACCGTCCAACGCAACCATTAAATCAGCGTGATGTAGAAGTTGAACAATAAATAAAAAATGCGTGGATAATCTCCACGCATTTTTTATTCAGATTAGAAAGATTAAAGGTGAATATTGCCATCATAGATATGAGTCGCATCGCCAGTCATATAAAGCGGTGAGCCTACGCCTTCCCATTCAATAAGTAAGCTACCACCAGGTAGATCGACTTGCACTTTGTTATCAAGTAAACCTTGCATCATCCCAACAGCTGCCGCTGCGCACGCCCCACTGCCACAAGCTTGCGTTTCACCAGCACCACGCTCATATACACGCAACTTAATGTGGTTACGATTGACGACTTGCATAAATCCAGCGTTTACCCTTTCAGGAAAACGTTCGTGGCTTTCTAAGAGTGGACCTAACTCTGCTACATTGGCCGTTTCAATATTGTCCACTTGAACAACGCAATGTGGATTGCCCATTGATACTGCACCACAAAGCACCGTTTGAACATCGGTACGTAAAATATAGTTTTTTTCAAATTTGTTGGCTGTAAAAGGAATTTTATTCGGTTCCCAAATCGGCTCGCCCATATTGACGCGAATTTGCCCATCTTCTTTTACCGTTAAAACCATCTTTCCTTTTTGCGTGCTTACTGCAATATTCTTTTTATTGGTCAACCCTTTTAAGGTGACAAAACGCGCAAAACATCTTGCCCCATTTCCACATTGCGACACTTCACTGCCATCGGCATTAAAAATACGATAATGGAAATCTAAATCTGGATCATAAGGTGGCTCAACGATTAAAAGCTGATCAAAACCAATACCACGATGACGATCGGCTAAGCGTTTAATGGTTTCAGGGGTAAAATAGGCATTTTGAGTCACAGCATCAACAACGACAAAGTCATTGCCAAGGCCATGCATTTTGGAAAACTGCATGTTTCCTTCCTTGATTTGAAAATTTTTTGGCATTATAGAGAGCAATAAGCCGAATGGCAAATAGCCAAAATAGACAAAGTGCGGTCAAAAAACACTTTATTTTATCACCGCACTTTCATCATTACATCCAAGCGTTATTGCGGATAATCCCTACTGCAATACCTTCAATTTCAAAATGAGGTTGTTCTTCAAGATTAACGACAATCGGCTTAAACTCTTCATTTTCTGCATGCAGATAAATAACGGAACCTTTACGTTCTAAGCGTTTTACTGTCACTTCATCTTCAATCCGTGCGACAACAATTTGCCCATTTCGCACATCTTTTGTGCTGTGAACGGCAAGAAGATCACCATCTAAAATGCCGATATCTTTCATAGATTGACCATATACTTTTAATAAAAAGTCAGCTTGTGGTTTGAACATATTAGCATCAACACGATAAGTGCCTTCAATATGTTGCTCAGCCAAAATTGGCTCCCCAGCGGCCACACGACCAATGAGTGGTAAGCCCTCTTCTTCCTCATCATTTGCACTATCATCAATAATGCGAATACCGCGAGAAGCCCCCGCAACAATTTCAATTGCACCTTTGCGGGCAAGTGCTTTTAAGTGTTCTTCTGCCGCATTAGGGGATTTAAAACCTAATTCGCGAGAAATTTCTGCACGAGTAGGCGGCATACCCGTGGTTTCTAAATGGCGTTTTAAGAGTTCCAGCACTTCTTGTTGTCTGGCAGTTAATGGTCTCATATACACTCCTGTTACTTTATACAGAATAACTGTTAGTATATACAGAAAGATGGCGATTGCAACAACTATTTTCTAGTCATAAAAGTGCGGTCAATTTTTTTCATATTTTTGCGTGTTCATCATAAATCTCAAATGTAAATTTTTAGAATTTGACTGGTCGAATGTGTTAAAATGCCTGACAATACCTAGAAATGTCTAACGAAAAGAGAATATTAATTATGTCTGGCATCGTAAGTACTTATCGTAAATTATTAGAATTACCGCTTTCGGTTTTAGTAAAAAATAATCCTATTCCCGCTCAACCCATCGAAGAGCTTCAACTCAATATCAATCAACCTATTCTTTATGTTTTGCCTTATACCTCTCAAACAGACTTCGTGATTTTCCGTCGTAACTGTTTGAGCGTCGGTTTGCCTGATCCAGCTGAAAAGAATGTGATTGATGGCGTAGCATTACCACGTTATGTCTATTTAGACGAAGGTCGCCGCTTTTTTAAATCAAAAGGCGCAAAAGATGAAACAGCCAAAGTCTTCAATAAATATTTAGAGTTGCACCGTGATGTTGCTGATTTAGATGTACAACTGATCCCTGTTTCTGTGCTTTGGGGGCGTTCACCAGGTAAAGAAGATAAAGCAAGCTTACCTAATCTTCGCTTATTAAATGGTCTTCAAAAAACCTTTGCAGCCATCTGGTTTGGACGAGACACCTTTGTACGTTTTTCTCAAGCGCTTTCTTTGCGTTACATGGTAAATGAGCACGGTTCAGATGAAAAAATTGCGCAAAAACTGGCTCGCGTGGCTAAAATGCACTTTGCTAAACAACGTATTTCCGCAACAGGACCTCGTTTGCCAAACCGCGAAGCGATGTTTAATAAACTACTAAATTCCCAAGCGATTCAAAATGCCATTGAAGATGAGGCAAAATCAAAAAATATCAGCCGCGAGAAAGCCTACGCGGAAGCCGAAAAAATTCTTCATGAAATTGCAGCAAATGTAAGTCATTCAAGCCTTCGTGCAGCGGATCGCTTCTTACGATGGTTATGGAACAAACTGTATTCAGGTATTGATGTACAAAATGCGGACCGCGTGCGTAAATTAGCATTAGAAGGACATGAGATTGTTTATGTGCCTTGTCACCGTAGTCACATTGACTATTTATTGCTTTCTTATGTGCTCTATCACCAAGGTCTTGTACCGCCACATATTGCAGCAGGGATCAACTTAAACTTCTGGCCAGCGGGTCCTTTATTCCGTAGCTGGGGGGCATTTTTTATTCGCCGTACCTTTAAAGGTAACCGACTTTACTCTGCGATTTTCCGTGAATATTTAGGGGAATTATTCCACCGCGGTTATTCCGTCGAATACTTCATTGAAGGTGGTCGTTCTCGTACAGGTCGCTTGCTTGCACCGAAAACCGGTATGATGTCAATGACACTACAAGCGCTTCAACATAACCAAACTCGTCCAATTTCTGTGGTGCCAGTATATATCGGTTATGAACACGTATTAGAAGTAGATACTTACGCGAAAGAATTACGTGGTGCCGCAAAAGAAAAAGAAAATGCTGGCTTAGTTTTACGTGTGATTAAAAAATTGCGTAATTTAGGTCAGGGGTTTGTGAATTTCGGTGAACCAATCACGCTTTCCAATTACCTCAATCACCATTATCCAGAATGGAAAGAACAACATCATGAAGATAAGCCACACTGGTTTAACCATGCAGTTGGATCTGTATCTAATCAAGTGATGGTAAATATTAATAAAGCCGCTGCTGTTAATGCGATGAATTTAGTGGGAACTGCCCTCCTCTCTTCTCGTCAGCGTGCACTTTCTCATGAGCAACTATTAGAACAACTCTCTAGTTATCAAGAAATGTTAAAGAATGTACCGTATTCTACTGATGTGGTACTGCCAACTGATACACCAAAAGCGATGCTTGATCATGTATTAAGTTTAGATCGTGTTGGCGTGCTAGTTGAAAAAGATAACTTTGGGGAAATTATTCGTTTAGAACGTAATTCTGCTGTTCTCATGACGTATTACCGCAACAATATTCAACACTTATTTGTGTTGCCTTCACTTGTTGCGAGTATCGTTTTACATTATGAAGCAATCCAAAAAGATTTATTATTGGATGCAGTACGTAAAATTTATCCATTCTTAAAAGGCGAACTCTTCCTTCATTTCACTGAAGAAGAATTAGATACACAAATTAAAGCCATTATTGATGAATTCGCACGTCAAGAAGTTATCCAAGCCAATGATAATTTATTATCTATCCACCGCGCTAAAGTTCGTATTTTACAACTTTGGTCTGCCGGTATGCGTGAAATCTTACAACGTTACTACATCACTGTGAGTATTTTACGTAGAGATCCTGGAATTGCTCGTGGCTTATTAGAAAAAGAAAGCCAATTAGTGGCACAGCGTCTTTCTGTATTACACGGTATTAACGCACCAGAGTTCTTTGATAAAGCGGTATTCTCAGCCTTCATTGCTAACTTAAAAGAAGAAGGTTATTTCGATGATGACAAAGAAAAATTACACGAACTAGCAACAATCTTAGAGCATTTAATTTCTAGCGAGATTTGCTTAACAATCAACGGCGCAGCAGATAAAGCAGATGAAGTTGAGATTGAAGTAGAAGAAGAGGATAAATCAAATAAAGATGAATAATCTTTACTGAAATAATAAAAGGGCGTGTTGAATATCCAACACGCCCTTTTCTTTATATGATTAATTCAACCAGAAATAATATCCTATTGTCGCGATAACGAGTATACACACAATATTTAAGATAAATCCAGCTTTAACCATATCGCTTTGGCGAACCTCACCTGTACCAAATACGATTGCATTTGGCGGTGTCGCCACTGGTAACATGAAGGCACAAGATGCACCTAAACCGATAATTAACGCAAGACCAATTTCCGGCATACCGAGAGATTGTGCGATAGAAATAAAGATTGGTACTAATAACGCCGCACTTGCCGTATTGGAAGTAAATTCAGTTAAGAAAATAATGAAGGTTGCGACCAATAAACCGATGAGGTAGTAATGTTGTCCTTGAACTAAGAATACAATACCGTCAGCTAACACTTTACTTGCGCCCGAATCTTTTAACACCGCACTCAAGGTTAAACCGCCCCCGAAAAGCATCAATACGCCCCAGTCAGTGCTTTCTTGGATTTGTTTCCAATTTGCCACACCGGTTGAACAAATAATGACAGCCGCAAGTAATGCGACGACGCTATCAAAACTACCGATATTTTTAGCAAGACCAAATACACCTGAAATGATTGGATTAATATAACTACTAAATACCCAACAAAGCGCAATAACACCAAAAATGACAAGCGTTAAAACGCGTTGGCCATTCATTTCAATACGTTCAAAGTTTTGTTCAAAATGTAAATTAAGTTTTGGTTTAAAGACAATGAAAAGTGTACCAATCATCAACGGCATCAAAATGAGCATAATTGGTAAACCATACCATAACCAATCAGAGAAGGTTAAATGTAAGTTACTTGCAACGATAGCATTTGGTGGGCTACCCACTAATGTACCCATACCACCAATACTCGCACTATATGCAATCCCTAATAATACGAAGACATAAGTATTATGTTCTTTTTCTTTATCAAGTTTGCTTAAGATCCCCATCGCTAGAGGCAACATCATAGCTGCTGTTGCTGTATTACTCATCCACATAGAAAGGAAAGCGGTAATTGAGAAAAGATACATAATAGCTACAAATAAATTACCACGGGCCATCGCCATGATTTTATTAGCAATCATTTTATCAAGCTTTTGCATATGCAATGCTGTTGCTAAAGCAAATCCACCAAAGAATAAGAAAATAGTTGGATCGGCAAACGCGACTAAAGCTTGCTTAGTTGTCACCAAATCAAGTGCAATCGCAAGTAATGGCACCAACAGAGCGGTTACTGTGACATGCAATGCCTCAGTTAACCAAAGAATCGCCACAAAGGCTAATAATGCTAAACCAGCATTTTCCTTAGGTGCGAAAGGTAAAGATTTTAATAAGATAAAAAAACAGGCTATCGCCAGCAGAAAGATAATCCCACTTTTATAATTTTTAGTTGTGTTTGTTTCGTTCATGAGTCCCTCCAAACTGATTACAAATGAACTATTTTCGATGTTAAATGAATGTTACAAACTTTCAACTAACAAATGTCTAAAATGTGATCTTGTTCAAAAAAATTTTAACAAAAAAAGTGCGGTTATTTCTAACCGCACTTTAAAAAGGTCAATAATTTCAAAATTATTCTTCTTCGACGTCTTCTAAATCTAATGCTTCCTGTGAAAGAATGATACCTGTTAAATCGGCATAAATATAATCTTCAGGGAAGAATGTTACACCACCAAAATTCACAGGAAGATCACTTTCACCATGATTATTTTCATCTGCACCAACTGGAATTGGGGCAAGCGCATGAATACCAATATCAATATTTTCAAGTTGTTGAATTTGACGCACTGCACCATAAACAATGATACCCGCCCAGTCATTATCTGCGGCAAGTTGTGCAAGCTCAGCATCAATTAAAGCACGGCGAACTGCACCACCACCATCTACGACAAGCACTCTGCCTTCTCCATTTTCTTCAAGAATCTTGGCAATTAATCCATTATTTTCAAAACATTTTACTGTCGTCACTTTACCGTAGAAATTGCTGACGCCACCAAAGCTAGAAAAAATTGGCTCAACCACATCTACTTGATCAGCATAAATATCACAAAGTTCTGAAGTATCGATATACATAATATACCCCTTGTCGTTAAAATTTTTTCTCTAGTATAAGCCGATTTAGCCGATAAGCAAGCCTAAACTAAACAAGATATTGATAAATAAAGAAATCATTGACATCTGTGCCAACATCGGACGCAACACTGCGGGCTCTTTGCTGCGATAAACAAATAATGCGTGTTTTAATAACAATGGAAATGCCAATAAAAATAAGAAATGCCAAGGGCTGAATGCTGTTGAGGCCGCAAATAGCACATAACATAAAGCGGCAACGCTTAATAAAATACAATGATAAATACGTCCTTTCTTCGGGCCAATACGCACAACCAGAGTATTTTTCCCTACTTTCGCATCTTGCTCAATATCACGTAAATTATTGATATTTAAAACGGCTGTTGCTAATAAACCTGAGCCTAACGCAGGTAAAATAATTAAGCTATCAATGCTGTGAGTTTGGAGATAATAAGTTCCACCCACACCTAATAGTCCAAAAAAGAGCAAAACAGACAAATCGCCTAAACCTAAATAACCATAAGGTTTCGCGCCTACGGTATAAGTAATGGCAGCAATAATGGCAAGAATACCCAAACCAGCAAAGACCAATAAATCAGTCAGACTTTGATATGCGATACCAATTAAGAATGCGCCGGAGAAAAATGAACCTACCGCCATTAAAATTAAGCCCCATTTAAGCTCATTCGCAGAAATTGCACCTTGCTGAATACCACGTAAAGGTCCAATACGTTCTTCGGTATCTGACCCTTTTTGATGATCGCCGTAATCGTTAGCAAAGTTAGAAAGTACTTGCAATAAAATAGTAGTAAGTAAGCAAAGTAACATTACGGTAAGATTAAAACTCTCTTTATCCGCCCAATATGCCAATGCAGAGCCGGTAAAAATAGAAGCTAATGCCAAAGGCAAGGTTTTTGGGCGAGCGGTTTCCCACCACATTTTCAATTTATGATTTGTCATTTTTTTTGACCGCACTTTTGATTACAATAAAGAGCGTATTTTACACGGAAATTGCCTTTTTATGAATGATTTAACACTGACTCTTCACCCAATTGCGGTGATTCACACCCCTTACAAAGAAAAATTCTCAGTACCACGACAGCCAGATTTAGTACAGGATGGCATTGGTATTGTGGAACTGCTCCCCCCTTATAATTCGCCAGAGGCAGTGAGAGGCTTAGAGCAATTTAGCCATCTTTGGCTTATTTTCCAATTTGACAAAGTGCCCCATGGGAAATGGCAATCCACTGTTCGCCCCCCTCGTTTAGGCGGCAATCAACGTGTCGGCGTATTTGCTTCACGCGCTACGCATCGCCCTAATCCGCTAGGCTTATCCAAAGTAGAATTACGCCAAGTGGAATGTATTCATGGGCGTGTTTTTCTGCATTTGGGTTCCGTGGATCTTGTCGATGGCACACCTATTTTTGATATTAAACCTTATATTGCCTATGCTGATAGCGAGCCTGAGGCAAAATCAAGTTTTGCACAAGAAAAACCACCTGCGAAATTAAGCGTTGAATTTACAGAAATCGCCCAAAGTGCGGTGGAAAAATATCATAAAAATCGACCGCACTTAGCAAGATTCATTACGGAAGTGATCGCACAAGATCCCCGTCCCGCTTATCAACAAGGTAAAGAAACCGATCGTATTTACGGTATTAGTCTGTACGAATTTAATATTAAATGGCGTATTAAAGCAGGGACAATAGATTGTGTCGAAATTCTGGATATCCAAAAATTAAAAGAACAAAAAAGCTGACTTTCGTCAGCTTTCTTTTTATCGTTTTAATCCTGTCTAATCCGGCAATGCATTTATCACAGCTTTGACGAGCGTTGCCAATGGAATCGCAAAGAATACGCCCCAGAATCCCCATAACCCGCCAAAAATCAGCACTGAAATAATGATGACTAAAGGGTGTAAATTAACGACTTCAGAGAATAAATACGGTACCAACAAGTTTCCATCGAGAAGTTGACTCACCGCAAAGGCCACAATTAAATACCAAAACGTTGGGGAAATGCCAAACTGGAACATCGCAACTAAAGCAACAGGAATCGTCACCAATACCGCGCCGATATAAGGCACTAATACAGAAAGCCCAACGGCAACAGAAAGCAAGAGTGGATAATTTAAACCAAAGCTTAAAAAGATGATGTAAGTCACCACACCGACAATCAAAATTTCCAACAACTTACCATGAATATAATTCGCAATTTGTTGCTGCATTTCATTCCATACTCTTGATGCCAAAATACGATTTTTAGGCAAAAATCGGCTCACACCCGCAAGAAGTTCGCTTTTATCTTTCAGCATAAAGAACATCATTAATGGCACTAAAAATGCATAAATACCCAGTGATACCAGGTTCATTAATGAACTAATCGACAATTTCACTGCAGACTCGCCATAGCCCAAAATCTTCGCACGAGCGGCACTGAAAAAGGTATCAATCATGGTGTAATCAATGAGTTCAGGATAATGCTCAGGAAGGGCTAACAACCATTCATGTAACTTATTGAACATGGCTGGCAAATCGCTTAATAAGGAAATGGTTTGATTCCATAATGTTGGCACAAGCCCGAAGAAAATTAATAACGCCAAGGTTATAAATCCACCAAAAATGACTAGCGTAGCGAGCATTCGAGGAAATTTTAATTTTTTCGTTAGAAAATTAATCGGCATTTCCAATAAATATGCTAATACAATGGCAATCAGCAACGGGGCGATTAAATCACTAAAGAAATAAATCGCAATAAAGCCAAACAACAAAATGGCAAGTAGCCCCATCGCCTGCGGATCGCTTAAGCGACGGCTATACCAATTTTTTAGCATTTCTAACATAAAGTCTTCCTAAACAAGTATTTTTTGTCATTATAAGTTAAAATTTGAATCAATCCTATATCCACTCATTCAACATAAAATAGAAGGAAACGTTATGTCTGTGACGATTTATCATAATCCGCGTTGCTCAAAAAGCCGTGAAACCTTAGCTTTATTAGAAGAAAAAGGCATTCAACCGACGATTGAACTTTATTTACAACAACACTACTCTGTTGAAGCATTGCAGCAACTGGCTAATAAATTAGGATTAGATGATGTCAGAAAAATGATGCGTACCAAAGATGAGCTTTATCAATCATTAGGGTTAGATAATCCAGCATTAACGAATGATGATTTATTAAAAGCCATCAGTGAAAATTCAGCCCTATTAGAACGCCCGATTGTGGTAAAAGGTGAAAAAGCTAAAATTGGACGACCGCCTGAAAGCGTACTCACCATTTTGTAATTCTATTCATTTTCGCTATAATGACTTGCCGTGAACGACTTCACGGCAATTTTTTAGAGGTAAATATGACGAAAAAAACAAAAAGTGCAGTTGAAAATCAGCCCATTTATCAACACACCAAAGGTGTCGTGAAAGATAATGCCGTGATGGCACTATTACACGACAAATTATTCCGCCAACGCGTTGAGAAAAAACGTAAAGGCAAAGGCAGTTACCAACGAAAAGCAAAATATGCGAGCAATTGGTTTGAAAAGCCCGATGATAAAGTTTTTGATTTCAGAAATTTTATCATCGGGTTTTTCGTTTCAATTTCAGTATAAAAAATAACAAACAGAGGAAGTCTATATGTCAATCAAAACAGAAGTTTTATTTAACAATACTTGGAATGTCCGTATCAGCGATCCAGGTGAAGAAGGGGCTCAAAGCCACTTTTTTGAAACCATTTATCTCACGCTCACGGCTTATTTTGAAGGCGAAAATGTGCGTTATGAATTTGTGCGTAAAGTAGAAGATCAAGTAAAAATCAAACGCTCATTTACAGAATTAAGCGAGTTATTCAAATTCTTAGGGGATTATTTGGACCCAGTTTCACTCGGTAACCTCGGCGTAAAAATGGGTAACTTAGGCGTGAAAGCCGAATAAATCTGTTTCCAATAAAAAAGTGCGGTCAAATTAAACCGCACTTTTTATTTATCAACTTATTATATTATTGCGCAAGTAACACACCTAGCGCGGAATAGAGGGATTGAGCCGCTTCATTTGGCAATGCCTTACCATCTTCATCAGTGATGACGACCGCACTTTGTTTACCCACTGCGGAGATTTGCATTTGGTAAACACCTTTTTCTAGATTAGGCGGATTCACACCTAAACGTAGCCACTCTTGTTTATCCAATGGTTTATATTTTAACTCGCGATAGCCACGGCCTGCCGATTCCGATGTAGATTTAAAGCCTAATTTAGGTAAAGTCGAACCTAAACGTTGCCATGCTTGACCAAAGCTTGCATCCATACCTAATGCCATTCTACCATTCGTATCAGTAATTAAACCTGATTGGAAAGGTCCTGCAGAAGCATTATTTAAATCTTGTTGTTGCTTGTTATAAGCATTAGTAAGCGCAGCAACAAAACGATTTAAACGATCCGATGCATAGCGTTGTTTATCTGCTTGATTTGGTGTGTAAATCACACCATCACGACGCATTTGCTCTACAGAAACCGCTAACGCACTTGCATCTTGCGCCGTAACTTGTTCAATTTTATAACGGATCTCTGTATTGGCTTTATCATCTACACGACCTGTTGGCGCCCAATCGCTAATTAATACTGCACCATTTAAAGTTGAATTCGTGCCTTCTTCTTTTAATAAACGCTCAATTTGTTTGAGATTATAAAGCTCTGCTTGCGCATCCGTATAAACAATCAATGCACGTTCGCCATCAAATTGTGTCAAAGAATTTTTGATAATCGCTAATGGGGTTGAAGGCGGACGAATATCCACGCGTTCTTTTTTCGCATTAAGCTGAGGAAGTTCATAAGTCGGATCGGCTTGCGGCAATGTTACACCACCACTTGCTAAAGGAGAAAAGCTCGGTATTTCACGATCAGAATTTTGGTAAGTGTCATTAGCCGTCTGCATTTTTTCTACGCTGTTTGAACACGCCGATAACAATGCTGCTGCGACTAAACTCAGTACGATTTTTTTCATTCCTTAAATCCTTCAATAAAAATAATTAAAATAATGACCGCTCTTTGACAAATAAAAAAGTCGAAAGTTTAAAGGGCTGTAAAAACAACCCTTTAATTCATTAAATTAAGCCAGCAATTTTTAATGCTTCTTCCACTTTTACTTGCGCGCTTTCGCTTAACACAGTAAGTGGTAAACGTAAATGTGGAGTCTTAATTAAACCTAAACGATATGCTGCCCATTTAACTGGAATTGGGTTTGATTCAATAAATAAATCTTGATGTAAAGGCATTAAACGTGCATTAATTTCTTCCGCTTTCGCAAAATCGCCTGCTAAAGCATGGCGACACATCGCGGCCATATTTTTTGCAGCAAGGTTATTTGTCACAGAAATAACACCCTCTGCGCCTAATTTCATCGCTTCTAACCCTGTGGCATCATCTCCACTTAATACAATGAAATCTTTACCGGTTAATTCTTTAATCGCAGTAATGCGAGTTAAATCGCCTGTTGCTTCTTTAATCCCTACAATATTCTCAATTTGAGACAAACGTGCGACGGTTTCAGGTTTCATATCACTACCGGTACGACCTGGAACGTTATAAAGAAGTTGTGGTAAATCCGTGCATTCTGCAATCGCTTTAAAATGTTGGAACATGCCTTCTTGAGTTGGTTTATTGTAGTAAGGAACAACAGATAAACAACCTGCAACACCGCTATCACGTAATAATTTTGTCATCACAATGGCTTCACTCGTTGCATTAGCACCGGTGCCAGCAATGATTGGAATACGTCCTTTTGCTAACTCAACCGTCTTTTCAATCACTTTCACATTTTCTTCAATACTTAATGTGGCGGACTCTCCCGTTGTACCCACAGATACAATCGAATCTGTACCCGCATTGATATGAAACTCAATAAGTTTTTCTAATGTTTCAAAATCAATGTTTCCGTGGTTATCCATCGGGGTTACTAAAGCAACAATACTGCCTGAAAATAAGGGGGTTTGCGTAGTCATAAGGCACTCCATTTACATCTATTTTGCGTTTTAACAATAACATTTGAAAATATCTGGTTATAATCGCTAAAATAGCTTGAATTTACAAATCATTTTTTACATTTTTAAGGATTTTTTATGAAAACATTACAAGCGGGTGACTTAGCACCGCAATTCACCCTTTTAAATCAAGACAATCAGCCAATTTCGCTTAGCGACTTTAAAGGCAAAAAAGTACTTGTGTATTTTTATCCCAAAGCCTTAACACCAGGCTGTACAACTCAAGCCTGCGGTTTACGTGATGCTAAAAGTGAGTTAGAAAAATTAGGTGTGGTTATTTTAGGCATCAGCACAGATGCGCCCAAAAAACTGGCTCAATTTGTTGAGAAAAAGTCACTCAATTTCACCTTGCTTTCTGATGAAGATCACCAGGTTGCCGAGCAATTTGGTGTATGGGGAGAAAAGAAATTTATGGGACGCACCTATGACGGCATTCACCGTATTAGCTTCCTCATTGATGAACAAGGCAAAATTCAACACGTTTTTGATAAATTCAAAACAGGCGAACATCATCAGGTTGTCTTAGATTACCTGCAATCCCTTTAAATCCCCTCTCAAAACAACCGCACTTTCTATGATTTACCTCAAAGTGCGGTCAAAAAAATAGCCATTTTTCTAATTTATATTTACGCTCTATTTTCCATTTGATAGAATCACCAACCTAATTGAAATTCATTATCAATTCATTTTGTATTCTTTATTACACATAAAAGGACTATCAGATGCCAAAACTTTTTGAGTTTTTAGAACAATATAGTGATTACATTATTATCGGGCTTTTACTTCTTATGAGCGTAATTATGCTTGCAACTGTAATTGAGCGCTTTATCTTTTTAAGCCGTATCAATGTGGCTAAATATACCAATATCCATTCGCTTGAAATTGATTTAAATCGCAATATGACGATCATTTCAACAGTTGGTGCAAACGCACCTTATGTGGGCTTGTTAGGAACAGTAATTGGTATTTTGTTAACCTTCTATCAAATTGGTCAAGCTGGCGGTGATGTCGATGCTGGCGCAATCATGATGCACCTCTCTCTTGCATTAAAAGCAACCGCACTAGGTATTTTAGTCGCAATTCCATCTATGATGTTCTATAACGGCTTAGGTCGTAAAGTAGAAGTTAACTTATTGAAATGGAAAGTATTAAACGCTCAAAAAGATAAGGAATAATCGTGAAAAAATTTGATGAAATCAATATTATTCCTTTCATCGACATTATGTTGGTGCTATTAGCGATAGTGTTGATCACCGCATCCTTTATTTCTCAAGGAAAAATTCAAGTCAATGTGCCAAAAGCCAGTTCAACGGTTGCATTCAAATCAGATGAATTAGCCAAATTATTGACTGTGACGGCAGATAAACAACTTTATTTTAATGACAAACCTATCTCGCAAGAAGCACTTGAAAAAGAGATTGCAGGTTGGAATAAAGATCAGAAAGTGACATTAAAAATTGATGCAGAAGCCTCTTTCCAAGATTTTGTGACTATTACTGACATGTTATCGAAAAACGAAATTAAAAATGTCGCGATTGTTTCGATGAAAGATAAAGGCGCTTCGAGCAAAAATTCGCCAGCAGTGGGAGGCGTCGGAGTAGGGCATAAACAATGAACAGCCAACAAGCTAAACGATCACTATTAGGCTTGCTTATTTCTCTATTAATTCATGGTGCCATTGTAGGCGCATTGCTTTGGAACTGGCATAAGCCAAGTGAAGCCGCAAGTAATGCTACAGGTGAAATATCTACAACGATTTCGATGGAAATGATTCAAGGAATGCGAGTAGAAGAACAGGCTCCAGAGCCGGAACCTGAACCTCAACAGGCAGAACCGGAACCTGAAAAACAGGAAGTCGTTGCGGATCCAACGAAAAAACCAGAACCCGAGAAGAAAAAAGAACCTGAGAAAAAGCCAGAAAAACCAATAGAAAAACCGAAACCAAAACCGAAAGAGAAGCCAAAGGAAAAACCTAAAAATGAGGTAAAAGCAGAGAAAGCGGTAGAAATGCCGAAGAGCTTACCGATTGGCGATAAGAATATTAATTCAACGGCTACGGCAAATTCTAAAGCAACGACCACAGGTCAACCTGGTACAAATGGCGTTCAAGGTGGCTCAGGTACCAATACGGATGAACTAAATGCTTATCGTGCGGCTATTCGACGTGAAATTGAACGGCACAAACGCTATCCTGCTCGTGCGAAGATGATGCGTAAACAAGGTGTTGTGAGCGTGAGTTTTAGCGTAGGGGCAGATGGCTCCTTATCAGGAGAACGAGTAACGAATTCCTCTGGAGATGAAAGCTTAGACAACGCAGCACTGGAAGCGGTGAGAAGTGCGAGACCTGTTGGTCCAAAACCAGCTGGATTTACCTCTTCAGTCAGTGTACCAATTAGCTTCACCATTCAATAGATAAATAAAAAGGCGAACATCATGTTCGCCTTTTCTTTTGCTAATCTTAATTAGCCCATACCGTATTTTTTCAATTTCTTACGCAATGTACCACGGTTAATGCCGAGCATGTTTGCTGCACGGGTTTGGTTACCGCGGGTGTATTGCATAATCATATCTAACATCGGGTGTTCAACTTCCGCTAATACTAATTCGTAAAGATCATTCACATCTTGACCATCTAATTGTGATAAGTAATTGCGTAAAGCTTGTTTTACTGAATCACGTAATGGTTTGTTTGTTACTTGTGATTGAGAGTTTAAAACTGAAACGGTTAACGCTTCAGACGGACTACGTTGTTGTTCTAACATTTTTCTTTATCCAAAATTGAATTTAAAAAATCTTCCAGCACAATTAACTGCTCTTTCGGTTCATTAATTGCGTTAAAAGTCTGTCTAAAAACGGAATCGGGTTGAATTCCCTGTAAATACCAAGCCACGTGCTTACGGGCTATTCGATAGCCTTTTTGCTCACCATAGAACTGATGAAGCTCCTGAATATGACGCAAAATATGACCGCACTTTTCACGTAAACTTGGAGTTTGAATTATCGAATCATGTTCAACTAAAGCCTCGACGGCTTGAAAAAGCCATGGATTGCCTAGTGCGGCACGACCGATCATTATTGCATCAGCACCTGTATACTCAAGTACCTTTTTCGCTTTCGAGGCAGAATCAATATCACCATTCGCAATAACAGGAATTGAAATTGATTGTTTGACTGCTCGAATATTGTCGTATTCCGCTTCCCCTTCAAATAAGCATTCTTTCGTCCGCCCGTGAATGGTTAAAGCTTGAATACCAGATTGTTCTGCAATTTTGCCGATTTGCACACAGTTTCGGTTTGCCTTATCCCAACCTGTGCGAATTTTTAACGTCACAGGCACATCAACGGCATTCACCACTTCTTTTAAAATTTTTTCCACTAAATCAGGAAATTGGAGCAGTGCAGAGCCCGCTAATTTTCGATTTACTTTCTTTGCGGGACAGCCCATATTGATGTCGATAATTTCAGCACCATAGGCTACATTAATTGCTGCAGCTTGGGCCATTTCTAAAGGATCAGAACCTGCGATTTGCACCGCATTTAATCCCAACTCTTCACTATGTGCTAAACGAAGTTTCGATTTCTCTGTATGCCAAACTTGTGGATTAGTAGACATCATCTCTGAAAACGTTAATCCTGCACCATAATGGGCACATAAACGTCGAAAGGGCTGATCCGTGATACCTGCCATGGGTGCCAATAAAATACGATTTTTTAATTCGTAAGAACCAATTCGCATTTTATGTTATCCCCAATTACAAGTCCTATCTCCAGCAAGTCAGGCCACAATAGCAACCGACAAGGGGTGCTATATTACGCATTTTTCTTTTTTTTGCAAAGTGAATTTTGTTCAAAAAATGCACTTTTTTTAATTGACAAAAAGAAATTAAGCCGATTTTAATTTACCTGTAATACGGCACCATTCCTCTTTCACTGCAACAGGATCTAAATCAAATGATTGTGTATAAGCATCACATACCGATTGTGCTTGTGTTTCTAAAATGCCAGATAGTCCTAGATCCCCGCCCTCTTTCACTAATTGAGAAATAATCGGGTAAAGTTCTTTTAATGGACCCGCAAGAATATTCGCCACAACGACATCCGATTTTAAATCGGCAGGTTTATCATCGGATAAGAAAAGCTGAAGACGATCTGCCACACCATTTTGTTCTGCATTATTACGACTGGCAAGAATCGCTTGTGGATCGATATCAATACCAATCGCATTTTTTGCGCCTAATTTAAGGGCGGCAATAGCAAGAATCCCTGAACCGCAACCAAAATCGATGACGGTTTTGCCTGTTAAATCCAAACCATCTAACCACTCCAAACAAAGTGCGGTTGTCGGATGGGTCCCTGTCCCGAAAGCTAAACCAGGATCAAGCATTACATTAACCGCATTTTGATCCGGCACTTCACGCCAGCTTGGGCAAATCCATAAACGTTTGCCAAATTGCATTGGGTGGAAGTTATCCATCCATTCACGTTCCCAGTCTTTATCCTCGATTTGCTCGATTTTGTAAGCGGTATTTTCATCTAAATGATGCGCTTGTTTAAGCAAACTCACAATCTCATTCATATCGGTTTCTGCATCAAACAATGCAATCACATCGGTATTTCCCCACAGACGCGTTTCGCCTGGAAGTGGTTCAAAAATCGGCGTATCCTGGCTATCCATAAATGTCACCGAAACAGAGCCAATTTCTTCTAAAAAATCGCTAATTTTCTCAGCTTTTTCATTTGTACTATTTAAGCGAATTTGAATCCACGCCATCTTCTTTTCCTTTTAATTAATTTCTTTATGTAACCATTTCGGTAATAAACTTACGCCTAGGGCTGAAGCCACAATAATGATAATCCCAAGCGCTGAAACAAGTGAAACCTCTTCGTTAAGTAATAATACCGCTAAAAAGACACCGAAAATCGGCTCAAGTGCGGTCAAAATCCCCGAGATTTTTGCATCTACTGAATTTAAGCCTTTATTCCACAACCAAAAGGCAAACCAACTGCATGCTACGCCGAGATAAATCAAACCGAAGAAACCAAGCCAGTTAAAATGGATATCCCAGCTTTCCGTCAGTAATAAAGTAAATGGCAGCATGGTGATGGTCGCTAATACGATAGAAATCGATGTATAGGCTTGAGCAGAAACCGTTGCTACCACTTTTTTCGTCCAACGTAAACAACAAGCAAATACAATACTTGCCGCAACCACTAATGAGCAGCCCAATAAGCTAATTTCACTTGAGCCTTCATTGCCCTGCCCACCTAGAATTAAAATGGCCACGCCTAAAAAGGCAAAAGCGCCACACAACCAGTGATACCATTTCGCACGATCTTGAAAGGAAAAATGCCCAATAAAAATCACACATAACGGCTCTAATCCAATCATGGTTGTTGCGCTCGCCGCACTCGTATATTTTAAACCAATAAATTGCAGCAAAAAGGTCGCGGTATAATTAAAAAAACCTAACCACCAAAGCTGTTTTCGCATCGGTTTTGAAACACCTTTCCAACGACGAAAAAAAAGTGGCATCACAATAATCGCCGCCATTAATAAACGGGCTTGGATCATTAAAATAGTATCCATCATTGTGAAGGTGTATTTAGCGGCAACAAAGGCACTACTCCAAATAAACAATGCTAGGATCTGGTAAATCATAAAGTGCGGTCCATTTTTACTGTTTTTTTGCGCCGAATTGGTTACCCAAGATGAAAGCAATCAAACCAAATACAAGTGCAGGCACAATCGCATTAAAACCAAATAGTTTGATACCAAATTGAGTCAGCAGCACATAACTACTTAATCCCACCACCATTGAGCTTATTGCCCCTGCCGCATTTGCTTTATCCCAATAAATGCCTAATACAATCACCCAAAGGAATGCTGCTTCTAATCCCCCGAAAGCAAATAAATTCAACCAAATAATCATATCTGGTGGATTCAGTGCCGCGAGAATTAACAACGCAGATAAAATCAGTGTAATGACTGATGAAATACGGCTAATTCGTTTTTCATTCTTCGCGGCTTCAGGTTTGCTTGCAAGATATAAGTCTTTCACAAAAATTGAGGAGGATTGAATGAGTTGCGCATCAACTGTGGACATAATCGCCGACATCGGTGCAGCTAAGAAAATCCCTGCAACAATAGGAGGAAGCACTTCCAACATTAATGTTGGAATGACTTTATCTGACACCGTTAAATCTGGCACAACGGCACGTCCTAAAGCGCCTGCCAAGTGCATACCAAACATAATGACTGAAAGGACAATCGTACCAATTAGCATGCCTCGATGTAAGGCTTTACTATCTTTGAAAGCCATACAACGCACAGCTGTATGTGGTAAGCCAACCACACCGAAACAAACTAAAATCCAAAATGACGCCATAAATTGAAAATCTAGCATCTCATTCGGGCCGTAAGGACTCACTAAACTCGGATCAATTTCAGTTAATTTATTGACCGCACTTTCTACGCCACCGAGATGGTAAATAACGCCCACCAATAACACGATTGTGCCCAAGATCATTACCGTACCTTGAATTGTATCGGTTAATACGACCGCTCGGAAACCACCAATAAATGTATAAATGCCAACCGTTAAGGCAAAAATAAGTAACGCATGAGTATAAGGAATTCCTATCGTGGTTTCGAGCAATCTCGCCCCACCAATAAATTGCACAACCATGGCGGCAAAAAAGGCAAGCAATAATGCTAGACTGGAAATCCAAACGAGATATTTGTTTTTATAACGATAGAGAAATAAATCATTAATAGTGAGCGCATTAGTTTCGCGAGAGAGTAGTGCAAACTTTTTACCTAATGCACCTAAGGCTAACCAAACAGCCGGTACTTGGATCATGGCGAGTAATACCCAACCTAGCCCATATTTATAAGCTGCCCCTGGTCCACCAACAAAAGAACTGGCACTGGCATAAGTGGAAGCCGTTGTCATCGCAAGGACAAAGCCCGTCATGGAGCGATTTCCTACATAATATTCCGTAAGGAAATCACCTTTACTGCGTTTTACATAAGCAAATAATGCCGCGCCAAAGATGAAGACTAAATAGATAGCTAATGGGAGAATAATACCTAAATTCATTATTTATTCTCCTTTGACTCAACATCTAGCGGGATATCTAAAAAGACAATTTTGACAATCCAATACCCAATAACTACAAACAAAATAGGTAAATAAATGCAGGATAATTCAAACCACAACGGAAAACCTATCGGTCCGGGTGAATCTTTCGGGAGATAAGCACACACACACCACCCAATCACATAAAAAATAGCTAAACTTAATGCCCAGCGAGCTTCCTTAGCCGCTTGCTTATACCGTTGTGAAAGTTCCATTTTGAGTTCCTATTAAAAAATTTTACCGTCAGATAATTATTCAATGATAAACAAAAAGGCAGAAATATTCTGCCTTTACCTTAAAATTATGAATTAATCATACATCCCTAATTTCTTCTCTAAATAGTGGATATTCGCACCACCTTTTTGGAAGTTTTCATCTTCAAGAATGAGTTCATGAAGTGGGATATTTGTTTTGATACCATCAATGATCGTCTCTGATAATGCATTTTGCATACGACGGATTGCGACATCACGAGTATCACCGTATGTGATTAATTTTGCGATCATAGAATCGTAGTGTGGTGGAACGGTATAACCAGCATATACATGAGAATCCCAACGAACCCCTAAACCACCTGGTGAGTGCAAGTGTGCAACTTTACCTGGAGATGGTAAGAATGTTTTTGGATCTTCTGCATTGATACGACATTCCATCGCATGGCCTTTCACTTTGATATCTTCTTGTTTATAAGAAAGTGGTAAACCAGCTGCAATGCGCAATTGTTCTTTCACCAAATCTACACCGGTAATCATTTCTGTTACTGGATGCTCTACTTGAATACGGGTATTCATTTCAATGAAATAGAATTCACCATTTTCATACAAGAATTCAAACGTACCTGCACCGCGATAGCCAATTTCAACACAAGCCTTCGCACAGCGAGAACCGATGTCACGACGAACTTCTTCGGTAATACCTGGCGCAGGTGCTTCTTCTACGACTTTTTGGTGGCGACGCTGCATAGAACAATCACGCTCAGCAAGATAAATTGCATTACCGTGTGTATCCGCTAAAACTTGAATTTCAATATGGCGTGGATTTTCTAAATATTTTTCCATGTAAACCATATCATTGTTAAACGCGGCTTTTGCCTCTGCTTTTGTCATCGCAATGGATTCTTCAAGTGCATCTTCGCTACGAACAACTCGCATACCACGACCACCGCCGCCGCCAGATGCTTTGATAATAATTGGATAACCAATACGTTTTGCAATTTCTTTGTTTTTCGCGATATCGCTGCCTACAGGACCATCAGAACCCGGTACACAAGGCACGCCCGCTTTTTTCATTGCTTTAATTGCAGAAACTTTATCCCCCATCAAACGAATAACGTCTGCAGTTGGACCAATAAAGATAAAACCAGAACGCTCAACTTGCTCTGCAAAATCCGCGTTTTCAGAAAGGAAACCATAACCAGGGTGAATCGCATCCGCACCGGTTACTTCTGCTGCAGCAATAATCGCAGGAATATTTAAATAACTTTTTACAGATGGCGCAGGTCCGATACAAACTGTTTCATCTGCAAGTAATACGTGTTTTAAATCACGGTCAGCGGTAGAGTGAACCGCCACAGTTTTAATGCCTAATTCTTTACAGGCACGCAAAATACGCAGTGCAATTTCACCACGGTTAGCAATCACAACTTTTTCTAACATAACAATTTCCACTTGGGTGAAAAAATGGCGAGAAAGCTCGCCATTTCAGATTGATAGGGATTATTCGATAACGATCAATGGTTGATCAAATTCAACCGCTTCGCCATCATTTACTAAGATTGCTTTAACCACACCAGCTTTATCAGCTTCAATACGGTTCATCATTTTCATTGCTTCAACGATACAAAGCGCATCGCCTACTTTGACAGTTTGTCCCACTTCCACGAAAGCTTTCGCTTCTGGACTTGGGCTACGATAGAATGTACCCACCATTGGTGAACGTACTTGGTGACCAGACACTTCAGCGGCTGGTGCTTCCGCAGGTGCAGCCGCTGCAGGTGCTGGCGCAGCAGCAGGAGCCGCAACCGGTGCGACAGGGGCTGCTGCATATTGAATTGCAGCAGGTGCAACAGCTGGTGCCGCACGACTAATACGTACTGTACCTTCTTCTTCTTGCACTTCTAATTCAGTGATGCCCGATTCTTCTACTAATTCAATCAGTTTTTTGATTTTACGAATGTCCATACGTTCTTCCTAAAAATAATAATGAATTGTTAACCGCACTTTCAGAATTGATTTCCAAAGTGCGGTCATTTTGAAACATGTTTTTTGTGTCGGCAAGATTACCGCAAAATCATGAACTTTGCGATAAATTTCTGCGAAAATCTGTAAATTTTGTGAAATTTTATGCTTTTTTATTTAAAAAATCTAACGCAAATTGGAGAGCAAACTCATAGCCTTTTGCACCTAAGCCACAAATCACACCTTCAGCCACATCACTAAAGTAAGAATGATGACGGAATGGCTCGCGTTTATGTACATTAGACAAATGAATTTCGACAAAAGGAATTGACACTGCAAGCAACGCATCGCGCAATGCAACACTGGTATGCGTATAAGCTGCCGGGTTAATTAAAATAAAATCCACTTTCTGAAAACTTTGATGAATCTTATTAATTAACTTTTCTTCGCTATTTGCTTGGAAACACTCCAAATTCACACCATGCTGCTCAGCAAGTTTACCCACATTTTCTTCAATGGCAGATAATGAAAGTGAACCATAATGTTTTGGTTCCCTTGCGCCCAACATATTCAAGTTCGGGCCATTTAACAGCAAAATATTGAATTTTTTTGACATTTTCACATCCTTTAACTTGTGCGAATTATAGCGATTTTTTGTGTAATGGTGGTCGTATCTCTATACAATTTTGGTAATAAATTCTGAATTTAAATCAATTAGCGGTAAATCTGAGCCCGGCCACGCACGTAATACTTGATGTTGCATCAAATTCAAGGTATCCAATCCAGGTGTTACATTGGGGGTATATTGTGCTGCAATACGAGCGAGTTGCGTCAATCCAAGGCTACTTTCAATACTTGAGCTAATCACTGCTTTTATGCCCAAACTATGCGCTTGCGCAATCAGCTTTTGACAATCTTGTAGCGAACCAACCAATGTTGGTTTAATCACAATGGCACTTAAGTGCGGTTCATTTTCTACAAGAAAATCTGGCTCACGCACACTTTCATCCCAAGCAATATTAATGCCCGTTTGAGCTGCAAACTGACGACTTTCTTCACGGGTTTTACAAGGTTCTTCCAGAAATTGAATACGTGAACGATGTTGCGTTTTCACTTTCTCCGCAAATTTTAACGCCTTTTCCAAGGTCCATTGGCGATTCGCATCTAGACGTAATTGCAAATCAGGAATAGCTTCAAGAAACATATCCGTAATCAAGCCATCACGATTCGCTTCATACATACCGACCTTAATTTTAGCCACTTTGTCACCTGGCATTTGATTCAGTTCTGCATATAACTCATCAGGATCGCCATAGCACAACGGTGCCGTATGATAGTTACCTTCCTCATTTAAATAACGTTTCATCTCATCCATCGCCGCGCTAATACCAAAAGCAACGGAAGGATAACAACCATCAAGGGGGACTCTTGGCGCTTCGCAACTTGCATGACACCAATTCGTCAGCCATTCAATAGCTTGCTCTTGCGCTTGTTCGATAGTTTCTTCGCTAAACCCAGGTAAAGGTGCAATTTCCCCCCAGCCATCACGGCTGCAAGCAACACGTACAATCAAACCTTCACGACGTTTTAAAAAACGTCCACGTAAAATCAATTGGCTGTCGACTGGAATAGAATAACGATAAAGATTAAATGATTTGCTTTCCATCTTATTCTCCTTGATGACAAAAGTGCGGTTAAAAACACACAGATTTCTAACCGCACTTTTATGTTCAAATTAAGGATTACGTCTGAATTTGCTGAAATCTGGTGCGCGTTTTTCGTTAAACGCGTTACGACCTTCTTGACCTTCTTCAGTCATATAGAACAACATGGTTGCATTACCTGCGAGCTCTTGTAAACCTGATTGACCATCACAGTCTGCATTTAATGCGGCTTTTAAGCAACGTAATGCAATTGGGCTGTTACGTAACATTTCACGGCACCAACGCACAGTTTCTTTTTCTAAATCTGCATAAGGTACTACGGTATTCACTAAGCCCATATCTAATGCTTCTTGCGCATTATATTGGCGGCATAAGAACCAAATTTCGCGGGCTTTTTTCTGCCCCACTAAACGCGCCATATAGCTTGCGCCCCAACCACCATCAAATGAACCTACTTTAGGACCAGTTTGACCAAAAATCGCATTGTCTGCCGCAATAGTTAAATCACATAACATATGAAGTACGTGACCACCACCAATCGCATAACCTGCGACCATTGCCACCACTGGTTTTGGACAAGTACGAATATCACGTTGGAAATCCAATACATTTAAGTGATGTACACCGCTTTCATCTTTGTAACCGCCGTAGTCACCACGAATTTTTTGGTCACCACCAGAACAGAATGCTTTTTCGCCTTCACCGGTTAACACAATTACGCCGATTTTTTCATCGAAACGCGCGTTAGAAAATGCATGGATCATTTCTTTAACTGTTTGCGGACGAAATGCGTTACGCACTTCTGGACGGTTAATGGTGATTTTTGCAATACCATCAGTCGATTTGTGGAAACGGATATCAGTATAACCTTCGCTATGATCAACCCACTCAACTGGTGCATATAAAACATCATCTTTTGGATTTTGCATTGTTCTTTCCTTTATAAGTGTAAAAAGTGCGGTCATTATAGCGGAAGTTTTTTAGTTCGGGAAAGAAAATCACTTCTCAATTAGAGAATCACTTTACAATCAGATTGTTGTTGCTAAAATTTTGCCATTCTAGATGTTATAAGGAAATTTAAGTGAAAAAATTTATTTTTTTAAGCAGCATTATGTTATTGAATGCTTGTAGTTTATTCGGTTCATCACAATCAACTATTCCTGCTGAATTCGCACAAGCTGATTATCTCCTTTCAGATGAGAATGCGAAAGCATGGGCTACAGCGAGTAAACAAGCTGAACAATGTATCTATCCAAATTTAACTCGCATTCAGCAACAACATTTTGCCAAAGAAGATAGCTATATTCATTCCCAATATGTCTTTTTCTATCCGTTAGAAAAAATTATCGGTGAAGATTATGTAAAAATGATTCAAAAAGATGAAAAATCGATGAATTATGCGACCTATCAATTTAAGAAATTCCGCGCAGAACTTGGTGATGTTGATGCATTAGAGCCAAAAGCTTGCCAAATCTTACGTACTCAGGCAAAAGAAGACTTAGATGTGGTGAAAGGCCAGTATGTAAATGGCATGGTAGATGAAACGAAAAATGATGACGGCACATTGAAGAAAACGGGTGATGGTATTGCAACCAATCAAAACAAATTCTTCTTTGATATTATTAAATGGGGTTCTGCCCTTCTTCTCTAATTTTTATTATTTTATATAAATTTATATCACTCTCACGGCGTAAATATTTTTTACGCCGTTTTTATATCAAGAGAAAACGGTTGCGATCAAAAAAAGCTTAAATTTTCAGTAAAAAAGCAAAATAGTCATTTAAATTAAAGTCATTTTCAGCTAGTCTAACAAGAATTAGTTTTTACAAGGAGAAAACATCATGACAACGCTTTTTGATATTGCACAAAACTGGTTAAACCAAGATCCTGATGCAGAAACTCATGCAGAATTAACCGCACTTTTAACGGCGGCGAAAAACGGTGATGAAAAAGCAAAATCTGAATTACAAGCTCGCTTTAGTGGCCGTTTACAATTTGGTACGGCGGGACTTCGTGGACCATTACAAGCTGGCCCTATGGGGATGAACCGTGTATTAGTAGCACAAGCTGCGGGCGGTTTAGCGGACTATTTAAAAGATTACGACAAACAACCTTCTATCGTGATTGGTTATGATGGTCGTAAAAACTCTGATGTTTTCGCACGTGATACCGCTGAGATCATGGCAGGTGCAGGCGTGAAAGCTTATTTACTTCCACGTAAATTACCAACGCCAGTATTAGCTTACGCAATTCAATATTTTGATACCACAGCAGGTGTGATGGTGACAGCAAGCCACAACCCACCTGAAGATAACGGTTATAAAGTGTATTTGGGTAAAGCGAATGGCGGTGGCCAAATCGTTTCTCCGGCAGATAAAGATATCGCGGCATTAATCGACAAAGTGGCCGCAGGCAATGTAAAAGATTTACCACGTAGCCAAGATTATGTGGTGTTAGATGATGAAGTGGTTAACGCTTATATTGAAAAAACAGCATCTCTTGCTAAAGAACCAGAAGCAGACATAAACTACGTTTATACTGCAATGCACGGTGTAGGCTATGAAGTATTAAGTAAAACCTTAACCAAAGCCGGTCTTCCACAACCTCATATTGTGGCGGAACAAGTATGGCCAGACGGCACATTCCCAACAGTAAACTTCCCTAACCCGGAAGAAAAAGGTGCATTAGATTTAGCGATTAAAGTAGCAAAAGAACACAATGCAGAATTCATTATTGCTAATGACCCAGATGCAGACCGTTTAGCGGTAGCTGTTCCAGATGCACAAGGTAACTGGAAATCTTTACACGGCAACGTAGTAGGCTGTTTCTTAGGTTGGTATTTAGCAAAACAATATCATGCAAAAGGTGAAAAAGGCGTATTAGCGTGCTCTTTAGTATCTTCTCCAGCGCTTGCTGAAATTGCGAAAAAATACGGTTTCCAATCAGAAGAAACCTTAACCGGTTTCAAATACATCGGTAAAGTTCAAGGCTTATTATTCGGTTTTGAAGAAGCACTTGGCTACTTAGTTGACCCAGATAAAGTACGTGATAAAGATGGTATTTCTGCCGCGATCGTATTCTTAGATTTAGTGCGTCACTTGAAAGCTCAAGGCAAAACCTTAGCGGATTACGCCAATGACTTCACGCAAGAATTCGGTGCTTATGTAAGTGGTCAAATTTCTATTCGTGTAAGCGATTTATCTGAAATTGGTAAATTAATGGCCGCACTTCGTAACACGCCTCCAGCTGAAGTAGGTGGCGTTAAAGTGGCACAATTCATCGACCACACTAAAACAGATCGTCAAAGCGACATCCTTGTATTCGTATTAGAAAACGGTAGCCGCTTAATCGTTCGTCCATCTGGTACTGAGCCGAAAATCAAGTTCTATCTTGATGCTCGCGGTAAAGATCCAAAAGACGCAGATCACGTTTTAGCACAATTTGATGAAGGTGTTCGTCAAATCCTTCGTCAAGATGCTTACGGCAAACAAGATTGCTAATTGAGCAAACTATTAAATGATAAAAACGCTAGGTTTGATGCCTAGCGTTTTTATTTTTACTTATTTCAATGCAAGTTGTAACTTGCCGTGATGTTTTTCTAATAAAGCCTCTGCTTGGGCACGATCTAATCCACTCAGGATCATCATAATCGCTAATTTCGCATTTTGATCAGCCTGCTTTAATGTCTCTTCTGCGAGTGCCTTATCGCAATCCGTGGCTTGCATCACGATGCGAATGGCGCGGGCTTTCAGCTTTTCATTACTCGCCTGCACATCCACCATTAAGTTTTGATAGCATTTGCCCATTAAGATCATGGAAGCCGTAGTAAGCATATTCAGTACTAATTTTTGTGCTGTACCCGATTTTAAACGGCTCGAGCCAGTTAGCACTTCTGGTCCCACTACCGTATCAATAGCAATATCCACAATATTTGCCATCGCTGAATTCGGATTACTTGCAATTGAAACGGTCACTGAACCTAAACTTTTCGCATATTCCAATGCACCAATCACATAAGGTGTTCGTCCACTGGCGGCAATGCCCACCAATACGTCTTTTGAGGAAAATTGAATGGTTTGTAAATCAACCACGGCTTGTGCTTTACTGTCTTCCGCCCCTTCAATAGGATGACGTAATGCGCGCTCACCGCCTGCAATAATACCTTTTACCATTTCAGGTGATACACCAAATGTTGGTGGGCATTCAGAAGCATCGAGTACCCCCAATCGACCACTGGTTCCCGCGCCAATATAGACTAATCGACCACCTTGTTGAAATGCTGCAACAGTACGCTCAACCGCTTGGGCAATTTGAGGTAAACATTTTTCAATTGCCAAAGGCACTTGTTTATCTTCCTCATTCATTAACTGCACAATTTCCAATGCAGACAAACTATCCACATGCATGGAATTGGGATTCCGTTGTTCAGTAATTAAAGTTGAAAGGGTTTGTAATAAATTCTCTGCCATGGTTTATTCCTTTGGAAAAATTGCCCCTAAACTAACCGCACTTGTAGCGCCTGTTACACTCGGTAAATTAGCGGGCAAATTATGCATACGACGATAAGCCAACCAAGCAAAAGCTGCCGCTTCCACATAATCGATATCAAGATCTAATTCAGTCGTAAGCTGAATACGCCAACTTGGCAATGCTTGTTTTAAGCCATTCATAATCGCCTGATTTTTAGCGCCACCACCACAAACAAGTAATCGGCATGGTAATGTCGTCTGAATATTGTTAAGGGCTAAAACAATACTTTGCACGGTAAATTCAGCCAAGGTGGCTTGCACATCTTGTGGTAAAAGTGCGGTCGTTTTGCCTGCTATTTTTTGAATTTTATTCTCTAGCCAAGCCAAATTAAATAATTCACGCCCTGTGCTTTTCGGTGGTGGCAGTTGAAAGAAATCTTCATCTAATAATGCCGCTAACAAATCTGAATTCACTTGACCTGACTCCGCCCATTCACCATTTTTGTCATAAGCTTTTCTTTGATGCTTTTCGATCCATTGGTCGAGCAAGGTATTACCGGTTCCTGTATCAAAGCCAATGACAGGCTGTTCGGGTATCAATAAGGATACATTACTAATGCCGCCAATATTAAGCACCACTGTTGCCCAGTTAGGATCAAAAAATACCGCTTGGTGAAAGGCGGGTACTAAAGGCGCCCCTTGTCCACCGAATGCCATATCTTTACGGCGCAAATCACCAACGACCGTAATACCTGTTTTAGCGGCTAATAAATTCATATCACCGATTTGCATGGTAAACGGAAATTGACCTTTTGGGGAATGCCACACTGTTTGTCCATGACAGCCAATGGCTTCGATCTGTTCTGGTTTTAACTGGTATTTATGTAAAAAGGTATTTACGCAATCGGCATACAGTAAACCAAATTGATGGTCAAGTTCTCCCAGAGCCTGTAATGTAGTTGTGCCTGATTGAATAAGTGCGGTCACTTTTTCGCGTAAATTTGCCGACATCGGTGTAAAATCTGCCGCAATTAATTTGGTTTGATTAGATTGGATATCAATAAGGGCAATATCCACCCCGTCAAGGCTGGTGCCAGACATAATACCAAGATAATAAGTCATAGAGTTCAATTCGTGAGTTTTTCAGAATTATAGCGGATTTTAAAAAAATAAAAAAAGAGAGAACATTGTGGTTCTCTCTTTTCTTCTTATAAGCTTATAAGCCATCAATGACTAAATCGTTTTTTAACTATTGATGGAATAAGGTAACGGTTCAATTTTCAGAACGGTTCCATCTTCAGGTAAACGGAAACTTATCCCTTCTTCTAAATCGTTGTTCATCACCACTTGTAACCATAAAACGCCGTCAAAATTGACCGCACTTACGATCGTACCCGTTTTACGCCAAGCTGTTTCTAACTGCATTTCAATTTCGCTGCCGATTTTCGGTGTAACCGTTGTTTCACCCGAAAGCACATACATCGCTCGTTTATTGGCGCCACGATATTTGGCTCGCGCGACAGTTTCTTGCCCGATATAACAGCCTTTAGTAAAAGAAATTGCTTGTTCGATAGCTTGTAGATTTAATGCCTGCGGGATAAATTCATTTTGCGTTTCCGCACTCAAGCTTGGTAAGCCCGCTTGAATATCCGCAAAAAGCCATTGTTTTTCATCGCCATTGAAGGTGACATCTAACGGTGTCGGATTGATCAAAATTGCACGATTTTCATCAATATCTAATTCAATCTGCGCGTGAATTCGACCGCACTTTTCACCAATTAAGCCGACAATTTTCCAATCCAATACTTGAAATGTCACTTTTGAAAACACGGCATATTTTTTTAAATGATCGAGTGGCGCAAATAAATTTTTCGGCATTAAAATCAAAAACTGCTCTGCAGAAAGCTTAATTAAGCGGAACAACGAGTTCATTTTGCCTTTAGGATCACAATGCGCTGTAAGCGTTGAAGCGCCTGCCACCAAATGCACCACATCACAAGTTAATTGGCCTTGCAGATATTTCTCCGCATCCACGCCCGCCACTTCCACCAAATCATATTGGTTTAATGAAATAAATGTTGCCATGATTTTTCCTATTCAAGGTTTTGAATTTGCTCACGCATTTGTTCGATTAATACTTTTAATTCCACGGCAGAAGCGGTGATATCGGCATTAATGGATTTTGATGCCAACGTGTTAGATTCACGATTAAGCTCTTGCATCATAAAGTCCAGTTTACGACCTACTGCCCCACCTTTTTTCAGGATATTATTGGTTTCTTTCACGTGCATTTGCAGACGATCTAATTCTTCCGCCACGTCCACACGTTGCGCCAGTAAAATCATTTCTTGTTCAACACGTTGTGGATCAAGTTGAATCTTCGCTTCTTCAAAACGTTGCAATAAACGCTCACGCTGCCATTGTAAAACGGCCGGCATTTGTGACCGCACTTTTTCGGCTTCTACCGTAATACCATCTAGACGTTGCTGAATAATGGCTTGTAGTTTTTCGCCTTCACGGCCACGCATTGCAATAAATTCCACCAACAACTCATCAAAAGCTGTCAACAAATCTTGACTGATGGCATCTAGATCTTGCTCAGCCGCTTCTACCACGCCGGGATAACGCAATACATCTGCTAAATTGATTTCACCCTCGCCAGCTTGCGCCTTAATCCATTGTAAAGATTGGATAACTTGATTAGCTAATTCCTTATTTAAATTGAGCTCAGCCGCCGCTTGTTTTTTGCTATCAATACGCAATGAACATTCAATTTTACCGCGAGTAAGATTTTGACGAAGTTTCTCACGCAAAGCATTTTCCAAGCCACGGAATTGCTCTGGCAAGCGGAAAAAGTTTTCCAAATAACGTTGGTTAACCGAACGAATTTCCCAAACTGCATCGCCCCAATCTTTCTTGATTTCAAGGCGTGCAAAGGCTGTCATACTATAAATCATAAGCGCTCTCCTACTATTGTCTCTCGTCTTAATTGATTTGCCGGCTATTTTATCGGGAAAGTGCGGTCATTTCTACCGTACATTTTGTAGAAGAATTTTGTTTTCCCTACTTTACACACTGTAAAGATTAAAATACAATCATCGTAAATTTATCATTACAACCAAAGGGAAGTAAAATGAACAAGACTATGGGAAGTACCTTACTTGTTGCTGGAACCATGATTGGTGCGGGAATGTTGGCAATGCCACTCACCTCTGCGGGGATTGGCTTAACGGCGACTGTTTTCTTATTAATTGGCTTGTGGGCTGTGCTCACTTTCACTGCACTTTTATTCGTGGAACTGTATCAAACCGCTGACAGTGATGCAGGGATCGGCACACTTGCTGCACAATATTTTGGTAAAGCAGGGCGAATTATTTCCACCGCTGTTTTAATTGTCTTCTTATATGCCTTAATTGCCGCTTACGTAAGTGGTGGTGGTTCCTTATTAATGGATTTACTCCCAGCCATGGGCGATAAAGACACCATGAACAAAATCGCGGTGCTTGTATTCACCATTTTCTTCGGCAGTTTTATTGTCATCGGCACACACAGTGTGGACAAAATCAATCGCGTATTATTCTTTGTGATGATTGCTGCTTTTATCTTAGTGCTCGCATTAATGCTACCAAACATCAAATTTGATAACTTAATGGCGATGCCAATTGATAACGCTTTAATTATTTCTGCAAGCCCTGTATTTTTCACGGCATTTGGTTTCCACGGTTCCATTCCAAGTTTAAATAAATACTTAGACGGTAATGTGAAATCCTTACGCATTGCGATTTTAGTGGGTTCTGGCATCACATTATTTGCTTACTTTTTATGGCAGCTTTCGACGCACGGCTTACTCAGCCAAAATGAGTTTTTACAAATTTTACGTGAAGACGCCACGTTAAATGGCTTGGTGAAAGCAACCTTAGAAATCACCCAAAGCCCAATTATTGCGAATGCGGTAAAAATCTTCTCCACTTTAGCATTGGTCACTTCATTCTTAGGGGTGGCATTAGGTTTATTAGAATGTATCGAAGACTTACTCAAACAATCTTTTGATATTCATGCAGGGCGTATTTCATTAGGTTTAATGACCTTTATTCCCCCAGTGCTTTTCTCCCTTTTCTATCCGGAAGGTTTTATTCTCGCTCTGGGTTATGCTGGTCAAATGTTCGCGTTCTACGCAGTGGTTTTACCGGTAGCATTAGTTTGGAAAGCACGTGCGATTCATCCTAACTTGCCATACAGAGTGTGGGGCGGTAAAGCATTGTTAGTACTCGTCTTAGTCCTTGGAGTGATTATTACTTCAATTCCTTTTGCGATTAGAGCTGGTTACTTACCTTTCGTCGTGGGTTAAAATGAAACAAAAAAGACCGCACTTTTAAGGTGCGGTCTTTTTTTATTTGTTTTCATATAAATGTGTCACTAACTGACCATTCAAATATTCGCCAATATACACTTGCTCAACTGTTAGGTTCTGTTTTTCTAACTCGGCTTTAACCCATTCTTCATCACGATCAATAATGTCTAAAATATCATCATCTAATTGTCCATCAACAATTAATGGATAACGTAAGTTATCATCGCCGTATTGAATAATCGAGAGTTGCCCATTTTGTTCGAATACCGCACGTTTAACCGTTTTGATTTCATAGATACCGGCTGCACGTAACTTAAACATGAGGTCATGGGCAGCAATACCGTTTTTCATACATTCAGCGGTTTTGACCTTACCGTTTGAAATCACCCAAACAGGTTTACCATCAATCAAAGATTTAACTAATTTGTTATGATTTTTGATAAAACGGAGGGTAAAAACCAATAATGTCCAAAGCACGAGCACGAGAGAGAACTGGAATACCCCAATACTATCGCTATAAATCACACCACCAATAATGCCACCTAGCACATAGTTTTGTACCTGATCCATCGCGGAGGTCGGTGCAAGGTTACCTTTTCCCATTAAGTTAATTTGGAGTACCAGTCCAATAATACCCATGGCCAATTTCAAGCCTAATAATGTGTAGCCATCCATTATTTATCCTCCTTATCAATCACAGTAACATTCGGGTTTACTAAGTTAATTGGGGATAAGGTATACGCTGAAAAATCATTATTAAAATGGACTTCGAAATACTGATCCCGAATATTTAAAATCATGCCGTTCGTTAATGTACGGCTATTGGTACGAATATCTTCTTTCTGCAAATTTTGACTGTCTTTCACCGAATTTAAAAATGTCACCACGCGAGAGGTATCAGCTGTATAGACTTCACTTCGCTCATATTGGTTATATTGCACACCGAGCAAGAAAATGATTAATAAAAGGAAAATAATACTGAGATCACGATATTTGGTTTGTAACCGATGACGCAAATATAAGCTTGTCACCACAAGCAATGCACCTAACGAGACAAAAATGGCGATATATTTAAAATAACCTTGAAAAGACATCGCATTTTCTAAAAAAGCAAAAGAGAAAAAAGACATTTGTCATTCCTAATTTTAAAGAGAAAAACAGGTTGCTACTGTAGCACAACGAAAACTGACTAGCTATCTTTATCACAGAAATTAAATTCGTTTTTCCGAAAAATCCCTTTTATAATGACCGCACTTTTGAAACAAAAAGAGAAAAATATGAAAGCAATTCAGCCCGAAGATCAGGGATATTGGCTGCTCACCAAAGGATCGACACTTTATTGGCAGGAAAATGATCTGCCTTTCGGAACAGCAAAGGAACTCGGCCTCACAACGCAAAAAGCAATGTTGCTCGGGAAATGGAAATCACAACCTTTATGGCTTGTGGCAGAAAATGATCAAGATGAACGAGAATACCTTTCCTTACGGAGTTTGTTGTCATTACCGACTGAAGATTTTCATTTATTAAGCCGAGGCGTGGAAATCAATCATTTTTTGAAAACCCACCAATTCTGCGGAAAGTGCGGTCAAAAAGCGGAACAAACTCACGATGAGCTAGCGGTTCAATGCACAAGTTGTGGCTATCGTACTTACCCAGTCATTTGCCCTTCGATTATTGTCGCCGTTCGCCGTGGCACAGAGATTTTATTAGCCAACCATAAACGCCATTACACGCCTGGCAAAGCAGGTATTTACACCACGCTAGCCGGTTTTGTAGAAGTGGGTGAAACCTTCGAAGATGCCGTTCATCGTGAAGTGTTTGAAGAAACTGGTATTCGCGTGAAGAATATTCGCTATTTCGGTAGCCAACCTTGGGCATTCCCGAATTCACAAATGGTGGGCTTTTTAGCTGATTACGACAGCGGGGAAATTCAACTGCAAGAAACAGAACTGCATGATGCACAATGGTTTTCTAGCGCGGCCCCCTTGCCAGAATTACCGCCAACAGGTACTATCGCACTCAAATTAATTAATGCTACGCTTGAGCTTTGCAAAGCGGAACAAAAATAAATAAAGGAAAGCCCATGTCTGAATTAAAAAATGATCGTTATTTAAAAGCCTTATTACGTGAACCCGTGGATATGACACCCGTATGGATGATGCGCCAAGCGGGACGCTATTTGCCTGAATATAAAGCAACACGCGCTGAAGCGGGCGATTTTATGTCTCTTTGCCGTAATGCAGATTTAGCTTGTGAAGTTACCTTACAGCCACTTCGTCGCTATGCTTTAGATGCAGCCATTTTATTTTCAGATATTCTGACTATTCCTGATGCGATGGGGCTAGGCTTAAGTTTTGGTGCAGGTGAAGGTCCGAAATTTGCCCATCCAATTGAAAACAAAAGTGCGGTCGAAAATTTACCGATTCCTGACCCTGAAGGCGAACTTCAATATGTGATGAATGCTGTTCGCACAATTCGTCGCGAACTAAAAGGCGAAGTGCCACTGATTGGTTTCTCTGGTAGCCCGTGGACACTGGCGACTTATATGGTTGAAGGTGGTAGCAGCAAAACCTTCAATAAAATCAAAAAAATGATGTATGCCGAACCGCAAACCCTACACCTTTTATTAGACAAGGTGGCGGATTCCGTGATCTTATACTTAAATGCTCAAATCAAAGCTGGCGCACAAGCAGTCATGGTGTTTGATACCTGGGGCGGTGTGTTAGGTCATCGTGAATATTTAGACTTCTCTCTGCAATATATGCATAAAATCGTTGATGGTTTAATTCGTGAACACGATGGTCGTAAAGTACCGGTAACCTTATTTACTAAAGGCGGCGGGTTATGGTTAGAAGCCATGGCTAATACAGGCTGTGATGCGCTCGGATTAGACTGGACAGTGAATTTAGCGGATGCGAAAGCACGCGTAGGCCATAAAGTGGCACTACAAGGCAATATGGATCCAAGTGTGTTATATGCACCTGCAGAGCGTATTGAGCAAGAAGTGCAGTCAATTTTAGCTGATTTTGGCCAAGGTAGCGGACACGTGTTTAATTTAGGTCATGGTATTCACCAAGATGTGCCGGAAAGTGCGCCAAAAATCTTCGTGGATGCGATTCATGAGTTCTCTAAAGCCTATCATAAATAAGCGAGAAAAAAATGCGAAATCCGATTCACAAGCGTCTCGAAAATCTCGAAAGCTGGCAACATCTGACCTTTATGGCTTGCTTATGCGAGCGTATGGCACCTAACTTTGCCCTATTCTGCCAAATGACGGAACAAAAGCCTGCAGACAAAACCTATCACAACATTTTAAACTTAGTGTGGGAATTTCTAACGGTTAAAGAGGCAAAGATTAATTTCGAGAACCAATTAGAGAAACTTGAAGAAATTATTCCTGATGTGAATGATTATGACTTCTTTGGTGTGGTACCTGCTCTCGATGCTTGTGAAGCGCTAGGTGAATTGTTGCATGCGATTATCGCGGGCGAGACACTTGAAAAAGCAATTCAAATCAGCCAAATTTCATTAGGCACCGTTTGTTCTTTGTTAGAAACACAAGAAGATCGTGATCTTTCTGAGACTGAGCTGAAAAGCCGTAAAGAAATTGAAGAAGAACTTGACCTTCAATGGCAAATCTATCGCTTACTCAAAGACTGCGAAAAACGCGATGTAGACTTGATTTTATCCCTCCGAAACGAGATAAAGCAGGAGGGAATCTCCAATATTGGTATAAAAATTGAGCAATAACGTGAGATTTGTCACAATTTTTGCAAATCGGGCTTTTATTTCCCCCCAAGTTCGATTAGACTTGCCCAAGCCGTAGCAGTTAAAAGCTACGCTTATTTGAATAGAGTCAATTTTAATTTAACAGAAGGTACAAATTTATGAACAAAACAGATTTAATCGATGCAATTGCAAGTGCAGCTGAATTAAACAAAAAACAAGCTAAAGCTGCATTAGAAGCTACTTTAGCCGCTATCACTGGTAGCCTTAAAAAAGGTGAACCTGTTCAATTAATCGGTTTCGGTACATTCAAAGTAAACAAACGTGCAGCACGTACTGGCCGTAACCCACAAACTGGTGCAGAAATCAAAATCGCAGCATCTAAAGTTCCAGCATTCGTATCTGGTAAAGCATTAAAAGACGCAATCAAATAATTAGTCTTAAAACGAATTTTAATTGAACCCTGCTTTGTCAGGGTTTTTTGTTGCCTAAATTTTAGCTTTACAATCATTATTTTGCCGATATAATTCCGAACCGAAACTTATTATGGAATATAAATAATGAAACGAAATATTCAACACCGAAATACCCAACAACGCAGACATGCCATTATGCAGCTACTGCAAGAACAAGGTGAAGTCAGTGTAGAACAGCTTGTACAATTATTTGACACTTCTGAAGTGACGATTCGAAAAGATCTCACTGCATTAGAAAGTAATGGTTTCCTTCTTCGTAAATACGGTGGTGCCATTTTAATGCCACAAGAAATCATCGAAGAAGAACAAGATAATGAACTTTCGCAACGAAAGTTAGTCTTAGCAAAGGCAGCTGCAGAACGTATTCGTGATCACAATCGCATTATTGTGGATAGTGGTAGTACAACCGCTGCATTGATTAAACAACTTAATCGCAAGCAAGGCTTGGTTGTGATGACGAATTCGCTTTCGGTGGCCACCGCATTACGTTCACTCGAAAATGAACCGACACTCTTAATGACGGGAGGCACTTGGGACACACGCTCTGAATCCTTCCAGGGCAATATTGCCGAACAAGTGCTACGTTCTTATGATTTTGACCAATTATTTATTGGTGCCGATGGCATTGATTTAGAACGTGGTACAACGACATTTAATGAGTTGGTTCGCTTAAGCCAAGTGATGGCTGAAGTATCTCGCGAAGTGATCGTGATGGTGGAATCACAAAAAATTGGCAGAAAAATGCCAAATGTGGAATTAACCTGGCAGCAAATTGATGTGCTGATTACTGATAACAAATTATCTCAGGCTGATAAAGACGCCATAATGGCGCAAGGCGTAGAAGTAATTTGTGTAGATGTGGCATAAAGTGCGGTCAGAAAAATAAGACTTTTAATTTTAGTAAATAAGGAAAAACTATGTGTGGTATTGTTGGTGCGGTAGCACAACGTGATGTAGCAGAAATTTTAATTAATGGTTTACACCGCTTAGAGTATCGTGGTTATGACTCTGCAGGTGTTGCTGTTGTGGATCCAAACCATGAATTACACCGAGTGCGCTGCTTAGGTAAAGTAAAAGCCCTTGATGAAGCCGTTGCAGTAAAACCATTAATCGGTGGTACAGGGATTGCGCACACACGTTGGGCAACTCATGGTGAACCTTCTGAAGCCAATGCTCACCCGCATACTTCAGGTAACTTTGCTGTTGTCCATAACGGTATCATCGAAAATCACGAAGAATTACGTGAATTACTTAAATCACGTGGTTATGTGTTTAATTCTCAAACTGATACCGAAGTAATTGCTCACCTTGTTAATTGGGAAATGCGTACAGCCTCAAATCTTCTTGAAGCTGTCCAAAAAACCGTAAAACAACTTACTGGTGCATACGGCATGGTTGTACTAGATCGTGAGCATCCAGAACATTTAGTGGCAGCGCGTTCAGGCAGCCCGTTAGTGATTGGTTTAGGAATTGGTGAAAACTTCCTTGCATCTGACCAACTTGCGCTATTAAGCGTAACTCGTCGTTTCATCTATTTAGAGGAAGGCGATATTGCAGAAATCACACGTCGTACCGTGGATATTTACGATGCAAATGGTCAAAAAGTAGAACGTGAAGTGCACGAGTCTAACCTTGAAAATGATGCAGCAGAAAAAGGCAAATTCCGCCATTTCATGCAAAAAGAAATCTATGAGCAACCAAATGCATTAATCAACACCATGGAAGGTCGTATCCTTCATAACAACGTGATTGTGGATGCTATTGGTAATGGCGCAGCTGAAATTTTAGAAAAAGTTGAACACATTCAAATTGTGGCTTGTGGTACCTCTTATAATGCAGGGATGACTGCTCGTTACTGGTTTGAAGCACTTGCTGGCGTAAGCTGTGATGTTGAAATCGCATCTGAATTCCGCTATCGCAAATTCGTGACTCGTCCGAATAGCTTGTTAGTGACTATCTCTCAATCTGGTGAAACAGCGGATACTCTTGCCGCACTTCGTCTTGCAAAAGAAAAAGGTTACATGGCAGCCTTAACGATCTGTAACGTATCAAGTTCATCTTTAGTACGTGAATCTGATCTTGCCTTCATGACACGTGCAGGCGTTGAAGTCGGTGTGGCATCAACCAAAGCCTTTACCACTCAGTTGGCCGCATTATTAATGTTAGTCACTGCCATTGGTAAAGTAAAAGGCAATATCTCAAACGAACAAGAAGTGGAAATTGTAAAAGCGTTACAATCACTTCCGGCTGAAGTTGAAAAAGCCCTTGCATTTGATAAAGACATCGAAGCATTAGCAGAAGACTTCGCAGAGAAAAACCATGCGCTTTTCTTAGGTCGTGGCGAGTTCTACCCTATCGCAATGGAAGCTTCATTGAAATTAAAAGAAATTTCTTATATCCATGCTGAAGCTTATGCGGCAGGTGAATTAAAACACGGTCCATTAGCCTTAATCGATGCAGACATGCCGGTTATCGTGGTCGCACCAAACAATGAATTACTTGAAAAAGTGAAATCAAACATTGAAGAGGTACGTGCTCGTGGTGGGCAACTTTATGTGTTCGCTGATAAAGAAGCAGGCTTCACACCAAGCGAAGGCATGAAAATTATCACGATGCCAAAAGTGAATGAAATTATTGCGCCAATTTTCTACACCGTTCCTATGCAATTATTGTCATACCATGTGGCATTAATTAAAGGAACTGACGTGGATCAACCTCGTAACTTAGCGAAATCGGTAACCGTAGAATAAAGTGCGGTTGAAAATCAGCACGTTTTAATACAAAAAAGCACAGGTTTAATCCTGTGCTTTTTGTTTAAATAAACCGATAACCGTTTTCTGTTACTTCCAGAATTGAAGCATAATCTTTTCGCCAATCGCCTAACACAATTCGCGTGTACCCTTTTTCCTGATGAATGGCTTCTCGATGCGTATGACCGTGAATTAATCGATTTACGCCAAATTCTTTTACGGTTTGTGCCGTAAACGCTAAATTCACATCCATGATATCCAGTGACTTATATTGCTTATCTTGTTTACTCTTCGCGCGAATTTTCTCTGCAATTTTTAACCGCACTTTTAATGGCAAGCATAAAAACAATCTTTGTCGCCATTTTTGATGCACCTTCCGGCGAAATTGTTGATATTTCACATCATCAATACATAAGGTATCACCATGACAAATTAAGGTTTTCACACCATAAAGATCAACACAATGATAGTCAGGCAATAACGTTAAACCACAATCTTGTGCAAATTTTTTCCCTACCAAGAAATCTCGATTACCATGAATGAAATAACAAGCTATGCCCTTTTCTGTTAGGTTTTTTATCAACTGTTTTACTTGTGAGATTAAAGGTGACGTTTCATCGTCACCAATCCAAAAATCAAAAAGATCCCCCAAAATATAAACCGCTTGCGATTCTTGTGCTTGGTTTTGCATAAAATCACAAAAAAGTGCGGTTAATTCCGGATGCGTTTCGCTTAAATGAAGATCTGCAATAAAATAAATGGGTTTCATAACTATTCCGTCATTTTTTTCATTAGATTAGCACACATTTTTGTGTAATTTGCTATACTTTCCAAAAATTTTAATTAGGTATTTTCTATGTTAAAAATCGCCAGAATTCTCATCGTTGCACTTTGTTGTATTTTAATTTGTGTGCTCGGTACGATCTATTCCTTTATTCGTTTCAAAAACCCAAGCAATGTGGGCGTTATGGCTCGCTGGTTTGGTCGTTTATACCCTTTATTTGGCTTAAAAGTAGAACACCGTTTTCCACAAAATAAAGAGAATATGCCGCGTTGTATTTATATCGGTAACCACCAAAATAATTTCGATATGATGACCATCTCTTACATGGTATTACCTCGTACGGTAAGTGTGGGTAAAAAAAGCCTAATTTGGATTCCTTTCTTCGGTATTTTATATTGGGTAACCGGCAATATTTTCTTGGATCGTGAAAATCGTTCTAAAGCACACAGCACCATGACTGAACTTGCTCGCCGTATCAATAAAGACAATCTGTCAATTTGGATGTTCCCTGAAGGTACACGTAGCCGTGGTCGTGGTTTATTGCCATTCAAAACCGGTGCATTCCATGCTGCAATTGCGGCTGGCGTACCAATCGTGCCAGTAGTATGTTCGACGACTCACAACAAAATTGATTTAAATCGTTGGGATAATGGTAAGGTGATTTGTGAAATGATGGATCCAATTGATGTGTCATCCTACACAAAAGACAATGTTCGCGAACTTGCTACTTACTGTCACGATTTGATGGAAAAACGCATCGCTGAACTCGATGCTGAAATTGCACAAGGAAAATAATATGTTGCGTCTTTCTCGTCGCCAATTATTAAAAACTACCGCAATTTCAACCGCACTTGCTGCCACACCTCAATCGGTATTAGCGGCATCCCGTGAAAAATTAACCATTCAACCGTTGATGGAAACGAAACGTGGTCGCCCCATTATTCTTAATATGGAAGAAACCGGCTATAAGCTAGATGGTTCCCATAGCGTCAGTGTGTGGGGCTTTAACGGCAATTACCTTGGACCCACTATTCGCATCAAATCGGGTTCCTTTGCAAAACTCAATTATCACAACAATTTGCCACAAAGCATTGCCCTCTCCATTCAAGGATTACAAGCCAGTGGCGAATTATTTGGTGGTGCTGCAAAAGTCTTAAAGAAAGGGGAATCTTGGGCACCGATTATCCCAATAGAGCAACCTGCCGCAACTTGCTGGTATCGATCTGCCACCCTGGCAAACTCGGCTTATCAAACCTATCGAGGCATTGTCGGGATGTGGTTGATTGAAGATGATCAAAGCCTAAAATCACAACTTCCTCATAAATATGGCGTGGACGATATTCCATTAATCTTACAAGACATGGAATTTAACGGCGACGGATTACAATTATTTAAGCAAAATCAACCGCACTTTGTCGGTAATCGTCTTCTTGTGAATGGACAAGAAGCGCCTTATCTTGACGTCCCTCGCGGTTGGATACGTTTACGCTTACTCAATGCCTCATTGGCAAGAGCCTATGATCTACGTTTAGATAACGAACAAGAGATGTTACTCGTTGCGAGAGATCTAGGCTTTTTACCACAAGGTAAAGCGATCAATTCTCTTATTCTTGCACCAGGTGAGCGTGCTGAAGTGCTCGTTAATTTAAGTGAAGGAGAAGGCGTATCACTCATCTCTGGCGCCAAACGTGGCTTCTTCGACAAAATCAAAAATGTGTTCAGTTCAGGTAATGATTTTGCCGATAACACCGTTTTAGAACTTCGCCCACAAGGTGAGATCTCCGCATTCAGTAAAAAGATGAATGAATCATTCAATACTGATGCTTCCGAGATGCTCGAAAGTAAAATAGCCCAAGAACGTACCTTTGAATTGGATGTCACAAATGGCTTAATCAATAAACAACGCTTTGACCCGCGTCGTATTGATGTTTCAGCTAAAGTCGGCACCGTCGAACGTTGGATCATCAACAGCTCGCTACCAGTAGGTTTCACCATTCAAGGCGCTAAATTTGTGATTGAAAGCCAAGATGACGCCAACGTTGATGTGTCGGAACTAGCCTGGAAAGACACGGTTTGGGTGAAAAAGAAAGTACAAATTTTAGTAAAATTTGAACAACCTTCGTCAAATACTCATCCATTCTTATTTGGCTCATCCAATTTAATGCTGGCAGATATGGGCTGCCTTGGTATAATGATCGTTCAATAAAATAATGATATAAAAAGGAATCTAACATGAAAAAAATCTCAACATTCGCTTTAATTGCGACCCTATTTTCAACAGCCACATTTGCTGCATCACCAGAATCAAAAGACACAGCTAAAGATACGGCAAATGAGCCCACTATTTATCTCTCTGTGTTTGATAGAACTCAAGAGCCATCACCTGATTTAAATAAAAAAGAAACCTCTCGTTCCAGTAAAGCTGAGAAGGTATGTTGGCTCGCAACAGGTCATTTTGGTAAAAAAGCAACGGTAAGTGAAACCTTTAAAGCTCAAGCCCAAAGTGAATTCGCCAGTTCGATTGAAAATGCGAAAGTGGTGTCATCACCAAATAAAAAACTCCATACCATCACTTATACCAGACCAACATTAGAAAATGGCAAATACATGATGAACTGCTGGACATTCGACCGTAGAGATCCGATCGGCAAATATGTGCTGACTGTCAAAATCGGTAAACACGAATTTGAAAAACAAGTTTTCTACGTAACTGAGTAAAAAAACACTCAAAAAACGACCGCACTTATATGTGTGCTGTTTTAAGACTAAGGCAAAGACCGTCTGGAATTCAATTTTCAGACGGTCTTTCTTTACTTTAGTCATCTCCAGTAAGATAATTAATGAAAACTATTATCAAAATATAGGCGTTAGACTTGTTTCATCATAAGGAGATAGCTATGGCACTGAATAGACGTGATTTTTTAAGAATGAGCGCAGCACTTACGGCAGCGGGCATGTCGCCTTCTCTCTTTGCTGCAACAAAAGAACAATTTACCATTTATGGTGCACCAGCGATGCCAAGTGTGACCATTGCGGTGGCGGCAGCACAAGGTAAATTAGCCAAACAAGCAGATGTGTCGTTAGAGATTTGGCGTTCGCCTGATCAACTTCGTGCGGGCGTGGCAAGTGGGCAATTTAAAGTGATGATGAGCCCAAGTAATGTGGGCGTGAATTTACGTAATCAAGGGCAACAAGTTGGCATGGTAAATATTCTCACCAATGGTATTACGCAGTTGATGTGTAAAAGTACGCCTATCACGTCACCACAAGAATTGGTCGGTAAAAAAATCCTTGTGCCATTTAAAAACGATATGCCTGACATCGTATTGCAGGCCTTATTGAAAAAATTGAATATTGATATTAATAAAGTGGATATCACTTATGCCGCCACACCAACGGAAGCGATTGGTTTATTCTTACTGAAAGATTTCCATGCCGCCATTCTGCCAGAACCGATGGCGAGCGCCGTCGTACAGAAAGCTAAAATTGTCGGTACGGAGATTGTCCGAGGCTTTGATTTAGTGAAAGAATGGGGACAAGCGTTTAACACCAAACCACTTATTCCAATGGCAGGCATTATTGCCAATGAAGAATACTTCCACACACACAAGGCAGAGTTTGATCTGTTCCATCAAGATTTAAGTGATGCGTTAAACTGGATTATGGCGAACCGCAAAAGTGCGGCTGAAATTGGCGCTAATTATCTGCCGGCACCAGAAGCCGCTATTGAAATGGGCTTAGACGGTGCGCGCTTAACGGTAACCAAAGCCAGTGAACTGAAAAATGAAATCATGCAATTCTATGAAACCTTGATGGCGTTCAATCCAAAGCTTTTAGGTGGTAAATTGCCAGATGACAAATTCTTCTTGGCTTAATTTGAAACAGAATCACAACACATGATTAAAACTGACAAAATCCGTAAACCACAACCTGTCCTGTTTTACATCATCGACTATCTCTGGAGCGGTTTTACCGGCTTGAGTGTGGCGATGATGGTAGTTGCCTTGTGGGCTTGGGGCAGTGCGATATTTGGTGAATTTATGCTGCCTGCTCCCGCGGATGTTTTTCAAAAAGCCCTTGAGCTGCTTGACCATTTCCAACAAAACGAAATCAGCATTTCGTTATGGCGTTCCGTGGTGGGCATTACCATTGCATTAGTCGCAGGCTTAGCTGCAGGGCTGATTGCTGGCAGCTTTAAAACCGCTATGGCATTGCTCAAACCCGTCATTACGATTTTATTAGCCATGCCGCCAATTATTTGGGTCGTGATGGCATTATTTTGGTTTGGCTTTGGCAATCCTAGCGTGCTATTTACCATTATCGTATTAGTCGCCCCGCTGACCTTTGCCAGTGCCGCCATGGGCATGGCAAGTGTCAACAAACAACATGAAGAATTGTTTGATGCGTACAAACTCGGTTTGTGGAAAAAAATCCGCTATTTGTATGTTCCCCATCTCACGGGCTATGTGATTTCCAGCATTGGCGTCGCGGTTGCGATGGGCGTGAAAGTCGTGATTATGGCTGAGCTTTTGGGTGCCAATGAGGGTGTAGGTGCAAAAATTGCCGATGCCAGAGCCATGTTAGATACGTCAACAGTGATGGCTTATGTGCTGTTGGTGATTGTGTTTGTTTCCCTCTTTGAATATTTGATTACCAAGCCATTGGAAATCCTATTTATGCCGTGGAGAAGATAATGCTGAGTTTAAAGAATGTGCGTTTTGAAATTCTCCGCGATCCCATCGTGCGCGATTTCAGTATGGATTTACAATCGGGTGAAGTGAAAACTTTATTCGGTCCAAGCGGTTGTGGCAAAACCACTGTGTTACGTTTAGTTTCAGGTTTGGAAACGCCAAAATCGGGTGAAATCAAGAATACATTTCGTAAAACGGGCTTTCTGTTTCAAGAAAATCGTCTATTAGAAAATCTCACGGCTATGCAGAATATCGCCATTTTTATGGATGACCCAAATGAACATGAAATCATTGCGCTGGCAGGAAAAATCGGACTTTCTTCGGGTGATTTGAATAAATACCCGACCGAATTATCGGGCGGTATGGCAAAACGCGTGGCATTTTTGCGTCTATTGCTATGTGGCTGTGATTTAGCCTTATTGGACGAACCTTTTGTTGGTTTGGATCGCGATTTACGTGGTATTTTAGCCGCTATGCTTGTAGAGAAAATTGAGCAACAAGGTATGGCTTGCATTTTAGTGACACATGATCGTTTTGAAGCAGCTCGATTAAGCCGAGAGATTATGCAGCTTTCTCCAAAAGGGATGGATGTGCAAAATGTGATTACCTTGACAACGCCATTATCCGAACGTAATTCAGCCTTTGAAGAAACTGTAGTCGCACGCGAATTTCAAGGAATCCATTACTATGAATAATTTCTTTACCCATCCGATGCGACCGTTTTTTGTTGGAGCTGCCATTCTAGCGATTGTTGGTGCCTTGAGCTTTTTCATCAACCCCGATGATCTCATCCTACACCGCAAAATTTTCTTAGAATTTATGCTACCAGCCGCATACGGCGGTTTTCTGACGGCTTCCATGCTCGAATGGACAAATTACAAAGGCAATTTAAAACCTATTGCAACGATTTTAGCGGTGCTCTTGCTTGCAGGATTGGTATTATTGCCATTTTCCCCACAAACTGCCTCGTTTTTAGTGGCAGCTTATTGGCTCGCGTTGTTACTCTTTTGTGCTTGGCTGTTTTGGTTGGATCGCAATACCGACAATTTTACTTTACTGATGTTACTTGCGGCATTTATGGTTTGTCAGACGGCTTACGCCATGACTGATAGCCTAAAATTATTGCGGGCACAGGTGCATTTGAATATGGCGGCGGTGATGTTTGTATCGATTCGGGTCAGCATTCTATTAGGCGCCGAGGCACTGAAAGAAAGTACATTAAAAGATCCCGTATTTATCCCGAATGTCGTGTATAAGAATATCGCAATTACATTCTTGCTGATCCATACCGCTGCAGAATTATGGTTACCAGCGCAAACAGCCGCTTTTACTGCCTTTGCCGTTGGCTTTATCTTGCTTGCTAAGTTACGCGAATTACATCATCACGAATTGCTACGCAAACATTACGTGCGCACTTATTATTTCCTTCAACTGTTCGCCGCAATTGGCTATTTGTGGATGGGCATCAATAAATTAATTGATGAACCGACTGCCGATCCGTTACACATGGTGACACTCAGCGGGATTCTCGGCAGTATGATGATGATTTGGCTCACCGCGGGATTATGGCATAGTGGCTTTACAAAACTGGATTACCCAAAACTCTGTCGCCTTGCTGTGCTTTGTCTTTTCACGGCGGCACTTTCCCGAGCTTGTTTAATGTATGTGGACGAGCTATTTTTTATCACGGTTCCGGCTATTTTAATTGCCATTGTGTTTGTGCTTTATCTCGCAACCTTTGTGCCGATATTCCGAAACAACGCGTTTACGGATGATCCAGAATAGTGACCAATCCGCACATCAACGTGCGGATTTTTGATCTTTTTTAGACCGCACTTAATAGGCTTTTAATTGAGCCATTGCTTTACAATCTGAGGCTTGATGATCATCTTCGGTAATTAAACTTTGTAGGAAATGTTTAATTTCAGTCAGCTCGGCAATTTTTTCTTCGACTGAAACCAAATGTTTCGCCAACATGCTATCCACTTCGCAATGTTGAGATTGCTGCGTTTTCATCTCATTAAAAAATTTAATTTCGGCCAAACTAAAATCTAACGCTCGGCAGGTTTTAATAAATTTTAATTGCTTCAAACTGGCTTCATCATAATCTCGATAACCATTTGCCAGACGTTTAGGCTCTGGCATTAACCCCATTTTTTCATAATACCGAATCGTTTCTAAATGAATACCGCTTTGTTTGCTGAGTTCATGAATCTTCATCTTTCTAAAATTAAGCCTTGACCTTGTAGTTGCTACGGACTTTATACTTTATCCCAAGTTAATCAAAGACACAATGAGGAGCATTATGTCCGAACATCATTCTCATGAACATCATGACCATTCATCTCATGAGCATATTCCACAAGATAAAAAAATCTTAGCTCTCAGTTTTGCCATCATTACGGGCTTTATGGTTGTCGAATTTGTTGGTGGCTATTGGTTTAACAGTTTGGCGCTCATGGCTGATGCGGGACACATGGCAAATGATAGCTTATCGTTATTTTTAGCCTTGTTAGCATTGTTTTTATCCGCTCAAAAACAACGATATATTGCTCTACTTAATAGTGGCTCATTGATTGTTGTGGCATTGATGATTTTAGTTGAAGCCATTCAACGCTGGCAAAATCCTATCGAGATGATGGCATTACCGATGCTTGGGGTGGCCTCTCTCGGATTATTGGTGAATCTTTTCGTTGCAAAGATCATGTTGAACAGCGATCATGATAATCTCAATATCAAAGCGGCGTATCTCCATGTATTGACCGATTTATTCGGTTCCATTATTGCGATTCTTTCGGGTCTCTGTGCCTATTTTCTGGGATGGTTATGGGTTGACCCATTGGCAAGTATGATATTAAGCATGCTAGTATTAAAAAGTGGGATTGGCACATTCCGTTTGGCACTTAAAAACATCTAAAAAATGAACCGCACTTTGTTTTGAGATTAACAAAGTGCGGTCAATTTTCAGTGATTATTTCAACTCACCTCGTTCTACAATAATTCCGACATTACTTGCTTGAGCAACCGCTTTGGGTTTGCTTAATTTGAGGCGTAACCATGAAATACCAAAACGTTGTTGTAATTGTTCTGCTACTTCATAAGCCACGCGCTCAATCAATAAAAATGGCTTAGCTTGAACATAATCTAAAATAAATTGGCTCACTTCGGCATAATTGAGGCAGTATTGCACATCATCCGTTTCTGCGGCTTTTTGACAATCCCATGCCATTTCCAAATCAAAAACGAGCTTTTGTTTAATTTGTTGTTCCCAGTCATACACGCCAATTTGTGCGAAGACGACTAATTCTTCAATAAAAATACGATCCATCTCTCATTCCTGTAAAAATATAATGGGCTTATGCTACCAAGTTTGGTTAAAATAACGAACAAGTTTTTCAAATACAATCAAGATTGTGGAGCACAAAATGAGTCTATTTGCCCTTTTTTATATGATTTTTGCTTATTTACTGGGTTCGATTTCCAGTGCAATTTTGATTTGTAAGGTAGCAGGTTTGCCTGACCCACGAAAAAATGGATCTCATAACCCAGGTGCGACCAATGTATTGCGTATTGGCGGACGTTGGGCGGCGCTCGCAGTATTAATTTGCGATATTTTAAAAGGAATGTTACCGGTTTGGGCGGGATATTATTTAGGCCTCACACAATTTGAATTAGGCATGGTTGCATTAGGGGCTTGCTTGGGGCACATCTTCCCTATTTTCTTTCAGTTTAAAGGTGGGAAAGGTGTGGCGACCGCATTTGGTGCCATTGCGCCCATCTCTTGGGGCGTTGCCGGTTCAACGTTAGGTACGTGGTTGTTAGTCTTCTTAATTAGCCGTTATTCCTCATTAAGTGCGGTCATTACAGCACTTCTCGTACCATTTTATGTTTGGTGGCTTAAACCGGAATTTACCTTCCCCGTTGCCTTAGTTTGCTGCTTGCTGATTTATCGCCACCACGACAACATTCAGCGCTTATGGCGAGGCCAAGAAGATAAGATGTGGGGAAAATCTAAAAAGAAATAAACAAAAAAACCTGTCGATAATCGACAGGTTTTCTTTTTATCAAAACGGCTTAGAAATCAACCGCACTTTTAAGTTTTTTCAATGCGTTGGCTTCAAGCTGACGAATACGTTCTGCAGACACATTATATTTTGCTGCGAGATCGTGAAGGGTTGCTTTCTCATCATCTAACCAACGTGCTTTGATAATCTCTTGGCTACGTTCATCAAGGTTAGCTAATGCTGCACCTAATTTTTCTGTGGCTTGTTCTTCAAAGTTTTCACTTTCAAGTTCTGCCGCAAAGTTTGAGCTTTTATCTTCTAAATATAAAGAAGGTACATAAGCCTCGTCATCATCGTCTGTTGGCAAATCAAAGCCGACATCAGCCCCTGTCATACGGGATTCCATTTCGATGACATCTTCTTTTGACACACCAAGCTCATTCGCCACCATATCCACTTCATTTTCATTGAACCAACCTAAACGTTGTTTAGTTTTACGTAGGTTAAAGAACAATTTACGTTGTGCTTTCGTGGTAGCGACTTTTACAATACGCCAGTTGCGAAGGACATATTCATGGATTTCAGCTTTGATCCAATGCACCGCAAAAGATACAAGGCGAACACCCACTTCCGGATTAAAACGTTTTACCGCTTTCATTAATCCGATATTACCTTCTTGAATTAAATCTGCTTGTGGTAATCCATAACCAGAATAACCACGTGCAACATGAATAACAAAACGTAAGTGTGATAAAACTAATTTTTTCGCTGCTTCAATATCACCGTCATAATACAAACGTTCTGCTAAGCTTTTTTCTTCCTCTGCAGTCAGCATCGGATATTCGTTTGCTGCTCGAATATAAGCTTCGATGCTACCTTGAGGTACTAACATCATTTGAGTTTCTTTATTCATTCTTCTCCTCACAGCATGCGGAGCTAGGCCCCGACTCATTACTTATTTGTTATTGTATAACAACTGTTGTCATTATACCTCAATTTGTTTTATTTGACAGTTTTTAACGATTAAAAGTTCAGATTAATCACTAAAAATTTTCAAATTATTTTAATGGCACAAGCGAATAAACCACATTCTCTGCCACAACTTTAAACAATAAATCAATATTCGGGTGTTTGCCTGGATTTTGTTTCGCATCTTCTACATGTTCTGCAAACCATTCAATGCCTTGTTGTGCAGAAGTGCGGTCTAATTTCCCGTTAAATTTTTCTGCTAACGCATTATAAAGACGAAGCGAACCAAGTTTGCCTGGTGCAGCAGGAATATGATGGACCACGGTTTCACCGTTTAATACGTCTAAACCTGTTAGATGATCAATGGTGGGTAAAGTCTCTAAAATGTCTTTAAAATTCATGATTGCTTTCCTCTATAAATTAACTAATGGCTTGCTCTGAATTTACTTCGCCATTTGCACCCATAAAGCGTACCTCTGGCTGTAAATACACACCAAATTTATCTGCCACGGTTTGACGGATATGATGTGCTAACTTAACCACATCCTGCCCAGTGGCATTGCCTTTATTAACCAGCACTAAAGCCTGCTGTCGATGAACGGCTGCACCACCAATTTGAAATCCTTTTAAATGGCATTGATCGATTAACCAACCCGCTGCCAGTTTAACTGAACCATCTGGTTGTGGAAAGTGCGGTAGATTTTCGACCTGTTTTTGGATTTTCGCAAATTGTGCTGCACTCACCACAGGATTTTTGAAGAAACTGCCCGCATTACCAAACTCTTTAGGATCGGGCAATTTACTGCGGCGAATATGGCACACTTCATCAAACACTTGTTTTGCCGTTACAGTTTGAGGATCAAAATTCACTAATGAGCCATATTTTAAAATCGGTTGCCAATTTTTGGCTAATTTCAAGCCAACCGCCGTAATCACATAGCCTTGTGCATAGCGATGTTTGAAAATACTTTCACGATAACCAAATTCACATTCATTCGCCTGTAAGCGGAATTGTTCGCCCGTGTTAAGATTCAACACATCCACATAATCACATACATCTTTAAATTCTACGCCATACGCACCAATATTTTGAATCGGTGCTGAGCCGGCACAACCTGGAATGAGTGCGAGATTTTCTAAACCATTAATTCCCTGTGAAAGCGACCATTCGACTAACTGATGCCAATTTTCACCGCCATTGACATGTAAATAATGGTAATCGCTATCTTCTGTATGTTGAATACCCGATAAACGGTTAACAATTACAACACCTTGGAAATCTTCTAAAAACAGCATATTGCTGCCTTGGCCTAAAAATAAGACAGGTAGATTTTCAGCTTGTGCTTTTTGCCAAGCTTGTTGGATTTGTTTAATCGATGTGGCTTCAATAATTTCACGCGCATTTGCCGGAATATTGAAGGTATGAAATGGCTGTAAACTTTGCATGAACTTTCCTTAAAACAACGTGTGAGGAAGCGTGATTTTCACAATAGTACCACCTTGCTCCCCTTTTGAAATACTGAACTGAGCATTTAATTGTCGACTGCGCTCAGTCATAATATTTAAACCATAATGTCCGTCTGGCTCGTCTAACGTCGGAATCCCTACGCCATTATCTTGTACGAGGATTTCGTATTCGCCCTCAGCATTAATATGGGCTTTTACTTCTATACGTGTACCTTTAGAGTGCTTAATCGCATTTAACGTTGCTTCACGTACAATTTGCAGAACGTGCACTAACTCTTGCGGATTTAAACTTTGTGAGGGCAAACTACATTCCACGCTCATTTGCATCTTCGTTTGTGAACGCAAACTTTCGATAACTTGCTCCAAGGCAACCTGTAAATTGGCTTCTTGCACCGTTAAACGGAAAGTCGCCAATAATTCTCGTAATTGAGAATACCCATCTGATAAAGCTTGTTCAAATTCACCAATGATGGCAATGCTTTTCTCTTTTGATTCCTCGTCTTCTTTCTTCAAATTATGCTTTAACAGCGTTAATTGAATTTGTAAGAAAGACAGCACTTGCGCCAACGAGTCATGTAATTCCCTAGCAATAATTGACCGCTCTTCCATCAGCAAAAGTTGCTCTTGCTGGCGTTGCGTTTTGTGTGAATACAACGCTTTTGCCACCATTTGTCCTAGGTTTTTCATCATTCGCGGATCGGGACAAGGTAAACCGGCTTGCCATGAGAGCACTGCTAAGTTTTCATTTTCAATGGAAAGTTCTTCGACTTGAAGTGATTGTTTAGGATCTTTTTGACCAAAAGAAATTTCCCAATGTTCTGATCCGAAAATTTCTAACTCAATGTAGCGTAAATGTTCGCTGACACGAATATGATTAAGCACTTGGCTGAGAATTTTATCATTAATCTTCGTGGGCGTAAGTAACTGTGAACTTTGATACAATGTGGTTAAAGAGCGGTTCGTTTGACGCAACTTTTGGGTTTTCTCATTAACGGCATCTTCTAAACGTGAGTAAAGTCGCCCTAACTCCGAGGACATTTGCGTAAACACTTTCGCTAAAATACCAAGCTCATTATTACTTTCTGTATCAAGTTGGATATGTTTAAACTGCCCCATTTGCACTTGCATACTGGCTTTGGTCATGAGTTCTAGAGGTTTCACCACTTCGCGCTTCATATACCAAATCACATACGATACCATCGCAAGAATCAATAGCATGGAAACACACAATACCGAAACTGCAATAATCCATTTTAGTTCAGCAAAGCGTTGTAATTCCAACACGAAATCATCGACATCTTGTACATAACTTTTTAGTTCGGCATGATATTTTTCGATTTGGTGGCTACGCGCAAAATCGGACATCACTGCCCAGCGCTTTAGGATTTCTTGATAAGACTCTCTCACACCTGAAGGGGCAAAAAGCTGATTTTGCACTGTCAGCAAAGCATCGGCATTAAGACTGCGTTGGTAACGCACTAAGTTCTGTTCGACCGTATCCAGCGAACGTTCCATTTCCGTTAATAGCCGATAACTTTGCATACGCAAAGAACCGGAAATATTAATGGCTTCCGCATCCGACTTATTACTCGCCATCACGATCAAACTCAACGAGCTAATAATGCCCATGAAGATAATGACCACAAATAAATATTTAGCAATACGGGTGGAAACTGAACGTTTAGCGTACACGATAATTCTTCAAAATTGGAAAAAGTGACCATAGTTTAGCACAAAGTGCGGTTGAAATTGGCTGATTTTTCACAAATAAAAAACATCGGCTTTGACACCGATGTTTTCAAAAACTTGAATTTTTTTGACCGCACTTAGCTCAATTCTTTGCCTTTTAATTCTGGCACTAAGAAGACCGTCGCTACCATGTCGATCACATAAATCACTGCTAAGAAAGCAATCGCAATACTGAATGAGTACGCAGATACAATCGCCCCGACAACAACCGGTCCAAAACCACCTACGGCACGACCTAAGTTAAACAACACATTTTGTGCCGTTGCACGCGCTTCTGTTGGATAGGCTTCTGCCATTAATGCCCCATAACCGCCCATCATGCCATTGACAAACATCCCTAAGAATGCGCCAGCCACCAACATCGCAGTTGGATCAGTTAATTGAGAGTAAGTGATGATGCTGATCACCGCACCAAGTTGGAATAATAAGAAACTTGGTTTACGTCCGATTTTATCGGCTAAGCGACCAAAAATCCAAATCCCTGCCATCATGCCGCATACAGTAACGGCAGTCCATAAACCCGATTTCGTTAAACTAAAGCCAAGTTGTTTAGATAAGAAGTTTGGCATCCAAATCATAATGCCGTAGTAACCGAAGTTTTGTACAGACGTTAAAACCACTATGCCAAGGCTCACTTTTGTGGTTGCGCTATCTTTCACTAAAAGTTTAAAAGATTCCAGCTTTGATATTTTTTGTGCTGAAAGTTCGGTCTGTTTTTGTGAGAAAATTTCAGGTTCATGTAAGCGAACTCGTAAATACCAAGCCACAAATGCCGGGAAGATACCGACAACGAACATACCGCGCCAGCCGATATGTGAAAGCAATACTGGGGTGAGTAACGCAGCCGCTAACACCCCCACTTGCCAACCTAATGCCACATAAGACGCTGCTTTTGCACGGTGTTTTGCAGGCCAAGCTTCAATGGCTAATGCCATACCGATACCAAATTCACCGCCTAAACCGATACCCGCGATGGTGCGATAAATTAATAAATCCCAATAGCCTTGTGCGATTGCACATAAACCGGTAAATACGGCGAAGAGGACGATTGTCCAAGTCAGTACGCGTACACGTCCATAACGATCGCTTAATGCACCAAATACAATACCGCCCACCACAGCACCAATAAGTGTCCAGGTAACTAATGAGCCAGATTGTGCGGGAGTTAAATTAAGATCTGCCGAAATGGCACTAAGCATAAATCCAAGAATAAGAAGATCGAATCCATCCATCGCGTAGCCGACAGCTGATCCAATCAAGGCTTTCCAGCTATATTGATTGACGTTTGTCATGATTGAGGTCCCTTTTGCTACTCACGGGTAGCGTTTAAAGTGAAATAATGAGGAAAGAAATTTTCCGACGCGTAGTTTAGAGAAATTGACGGAATTTTGCAAGAATAAGAAAAGCAAAGTGCGGTTGATTTTATTCAAGTTTTTATTTTTTCAATAAAATTCGAATCAATAAGGCAATGGCTGCCGCATCATCCACTAAACCTAAAGGACCAAGCACCGCTTCAGGCAAAATATCAATGGGACTGAACAAATAAATCAGAATGATGGCGATTTTAATTAACTTTGTTTTATTCATAGTCATTGGACGAAAAGAAAAAGATCAGGTAAATTCTACAACTTATCCGAATGGTGAATCATCACAAAACGTTCCCAAAGCTGCTCTTCGCTTTCTTGATGCTCAGGATCTGGCTTGATGCAGTTGGTAATCGGGCAAACTTTTTGGCAGGTTGGCGTGTCATAATGACCAACACATTCCGTACAAAGCACAGGATCGATCACATAGATCTCCTCGCCGATTGAAATTGCTTCATTCGGGCATTCGGGGAGACACATATCGCAGTTTGTGCATTTGTTTGTGATCAGTAACGCCATACTATTCCTTTATATGAGAAAGCGGCGAATTATAGCCGACAAAAGCAAAATTGACAAAATTTAAACAGGATTTTTATGAAAAAACAGGTTTCCACTCTTTCCCTTATTGCCCTTGCCGCATTTAGTATTTGGCAATATTTCACTGAACACAAAAAAGACACAAAACCCGTCCCAACAACCACACAACAACAAAGTCAAAGTGCGGTCAAAAACACCAAAGATTTTGGGAATTATGATGTCATCATGCGTGATGATGCCATTGGACAAAATAAAAATGCCCCTGTTGATTACTATATGTTGGCCTTATCTTGGTCGCCGGCATTCTGTGAAAAACAACGTGCGCAATATGGCAATAATTTACCCGATTCAGCGCAATATCAATGTAGTACAAAAAATCAATTTGGCTGGGTAGTGCATGGCTTATGGCCTCAAAATGCGAATGCACGCTCTGTTACAGATCACCCTCGTTTTTGTAAGGGTGATTTAGCGCCGCTTCCAATTGAAACGCTCGAGCCTTACCTTTCAATCTCGCCAGGCGCAAAATTATTGCAAGGCGAATGGGAAAAACACGGTAGCTGCGCGTTTGATTCAGCAGAAGCTTATTTCAAACAAGAGAAAGCATTATTTGAATCGCTTTCCTTGCCAAACGAACAATTAAGCCGTAAAGAATTATTTCAATGGATGAAGCAACATAATCCGCAATTAAAAGGCGCTTATTTAGGGGCGAGCCATAATGAACTATTCATTTGTTACAATCGCCAGTGGGAAGTAATCGATTGCCAAAAATAAGCATAATTCGCTTTTTTATTTGATCTACATCGTTACAACCTAGTCAGAACTAGGTATAATATTCAAGTTTAATTTTAACTAACCCAAGAGGAAAGATTATGTCAGTAATCAAAATGACCGACTTAGATTTAAAAGGTAAACGTGTATTTATTCGCGCAGACTTAAACGTACCGGTAAAAGATGGCAAAGTGACATCTGATGCGCGTATTCGTGCGACTATCCCGACGTTAAAACTGGCTTTAGAGAAAGGCGCAAAAGTGATGGTTACCTCTCACTTAGGTCGTCCAACTGAAGGTGAATTCAAACCTGAAGATTCTTTACAACCGGTTGTTGATTACTTAAAAGACGCAGGTTTCAATGTGCGTTTAGTGCAAGACTACTTAAACGGTGTGGATGTTAAAGAAGGCGAAATCGTTGTTTTAGAAAACGTACGTGTAAACAAAGGTGAGAAGAAAAACGATCCTGAATTAGGTAAAAAATATGCCGCACTTTGCGATGTATTCGTGATGGATGCATTCGGTACCGCTCACCGTGCGCAAGCATCAACTTACGGTGTAGCAGAGTTTGCACCGATTGCTTGTGCAGGTCCATTATTAGCGGCTGAGTTAGATGCATTAGGTAAAGCATTAAAAGAACCTGCTCGTCCAATGGTTGCGATCGTAGGCGGTTCAAAAGTTTCCACTAAATTAGAAGTATTAAACTCTCTTTCAAAAATTGCTGACCAAATTATCGTGGGGGGGGGTATTGCGAATACTTTCATCGCAGCAGCAGGCCACAATGTGGGTAAATCTTTATATGAAGCAGATTTAATCCCTGTAGCAAAAGAATTAGCAGCAAGCACTGACATTCCAGTACCAGTTGATGTACGTGTAGGTACTGAATTCTCTGAAACTGCACCTGCAACAGAAAAATCAGTGACCGAAGTGAAAGATGATGAATCTATCTTCGATATCGGTGACAAATCTGCAGAACAATTAGCAGAAATCATCAAAAATGCAAAAACTGTTTTATGGAATGGTCCAGTTGGCGTGTTTGAGTTCCCTAACTTCCGTAAAGGGACTGAAATCATTTCTCACGCGATTGCAAACAGCAATGCATTCTCTATCGCTGGTGGTGGTGATACTTTAGCAGCTATCGATTTATTCGGTATTGCAGATAAAATCTCTTATATCTCTACCGGTGGCGGTGCATTCTTAGAATTCGTTGAAGGTAAAGTATTACCTGCAGTAGAAATTCTTGAAAAACGTGCGAACGGTTAATTAAATGGCTTCTATCCCCTCTGCACAGAGGGGATAAATATTGATTCTTCAAACGGAGGGATTTGTCCTCCAAAACAAAAGGAAACACAACTATGGCTAAATTATTAGATATCGTAAAACCTGGCGTAGTAACAGGTGAAGATGTTCAAAAAATCTTTGCTTATGCCAAAGCAAACAACTTCGCGATCCCAGCAGTAAACTGCGTGGGCTCTGACTCCGTAAACGCTGTATTGGAAACTGCTGCACGTGTGAAAGCGCCAGTAATTATCCAATTCTCAAACGGTGGTGCAGCTTTCTACGCAGGTAAAGGTATCAAACCAACAAGCGGCGCACGTCCAGACGTTTTAGGTGCAATCGCAGGTGCGAAACACGTTCATACTTTAGCCAAAGAATACGGCGTGCCAGTTATTCTTCACACTGACCACGCAGCGAAAAAATTACTTCCATGGATCGATGGCTTACTTGAAGCAGGTGAAAAACACTTTGCAGAAACTGGTCGTCCATTATTCTCTTCTCACATGCTTGATTTATCTGAAGAGCCGATGGAAGAAAACATGGCAATCTGCCGTGAATACCTTGCACGTATGGATAAATTAGGTATGACCCTTGAAATCGAAATCGGTATTACCGGTGGTGAAGAAGACGGCGTGGATAACTCAGATGTAGATGAATCTCGTTTATATACCCAACCTTCTGATGTGCTTTATGTTTACGACCAATTAAACCCTGTAAGCCCTAATTTTACCGTTGCAGCAGCATTCGGTAACGTACACGGTGTTTACAAACCAGGTAACGTAAAATTAAAACCATCTATTTTAGGTGCGTCACAAGAGTTCGTTGCAAAAGAACGCAATCTTCCTGCTAAACCAATCAATTTCGTCTTCCACGGTGGTTCAGGTTCTAGCCGCGAAGAAATCCGCGAAGCAATTAGCTATGGTGCAATCAAAATGAATATCGATACGGATACTCAATGGGCTGCATGGAATGGTATCTTAAACTTCTATAAAGCAAATGAAGCTTATCTTCAAGGTCAATTGGGTAACCCTGAGGGTCCTGATGCACCAAACAAAAAATACTATGACCCACGTGTTTGGTTACGTAAAATGGAAGAATCAATGTCTAAACGCTTAGAGCAATCTTTCGAAGACTTAAACTGCGTTGATGTTTTATAATCCATAAAAATAGACTAAAATAAGACCGCACTTTCTAGTGCGGTTTTTTATTTAACTAGAGAAAATATGAAAAAGATTTTAGTCATTCGTAACGATAAACTGGGTGATTTTGTTCAGGCGTTTCCGGCTTTTGCGATGTTGAAAGCCTCAAATCCCGAGCTAAAACTGACCGCACTTGTGCCGGCTTATACCGCACCACTTGCACAAATTTGCCCTTATTTAGATGATGTCATTATTGATAGTGCTAAAAACGATAAAGCGGACTTCAATCGTCTTATTAAAGAGATCAAAGAGCAGCAATTTGATGGCATGATTAGCTTCTTTTCCAATACCCATAACGGTAAATTAGCCTGGAAAAGTGGGATTCCTTATCGTCTTGCGCCCGCAACAAAATGGGTACAAATCCTTTATAACCATCGTTTAACACAACGCCGTTCACGTTCAGAAAAATCTGAAGCAGAATACAATCAAGATCTGGCTCGGGCGTTCTTAAAGAAACACAACATGCCGATTGTGGAACCCAAACCACCTTACCTTTCACTTCCTGAAAGTGCGGTTAAAAAACAACGTGTTTTTCTTCAAGAACAATTCGGTTTATCGGCGGATAAAAAATGGGTCTTTGTGCATAGTGGAACAGGTGGTTCAGCAACAAGCCTTTCTCTGACACAGTATGCTCAATTGATACAAGGTTTATTAAACGAATTTGACTGTCAGATTATCTTAACGGCAGGACCTGATGAAAGTGAAAAAGCCCATGAGTTAGCGGCAAAAATCTATCACCCAAATGTAGTTGTGTACGATAAGAATAAAGGATTAGTGGATTTTGCACACTCACTGGCTTGTGCGGATTTATTCATTGCGGGCTCTACTGGACCATTGCATTTAAGCAGTGCATTCAATGTACCAACGATCGGATTCTATCCAAATAGTCGCTCATCTCAGCCTCGTCGTTGGAAACCAATTAACGATGCAGATAAACACCTTGCTTTCTGCCCACCAAAAGGGAAAGACGAAATGAACTTAGGCTTAATATCTATTGATGATGCCCTAGTGGAAATTATCCCCTTCGTGCGGAAGATGTGGCAAACGAGCAATTGAGTTTAAGCACAACTGTACAATCCAACCTATTGTGGCGGCAAAAACAACGGTACCTATTCCGACTGTGCCGCCAAGAATATAACCCAACACACAAACCGACACCTCAAGGCTTGTTCTTACAATCCCTACTTTTAAATGAAAGCGTTGACAAAGTCCTACCATTAACCCATCTCGAGGCCCTGCACCCTGATGGCAGGTTAAATATAATGCTGTTCCTAGTCCATAAAGCAAAAGCCCTATTCCTCCGAATAAGATTCGGCTCAAAAGTGCGGTTGGTTCTGGCATAATTTTCACGGTTAAACCCAGAAAAAAAGCAATCACGATAATATTCAGAATGGTGCCAAGCCCAAATCTTAACTTAAGGGGAATCCAAGCTAACATCACCAAACAGCTAATCCCAAATGATGCCCAACCAATACTAACATCAGCTTGTAATGCCACACCTTGAGAAAGTACGGTCCAAGGTGAGGAACCCAAATTAGCGAGCACAATTAAGCCATCTCCAACGCCCAGTATTGCCAATGCAAATAAGAGCATCGACATCGTTTTACCTTCGACTGACCATAGCGATTTTGCGGCCCAACTGGTGTGAGGAATCACCCGTGCTTTTTTCATATTATTCCCATTTATATTTAACGCTTACATCATAATGGGAAACCCCATAAAACCAAAACATTTTAACGTCATATGATATAACCGAATTGACTGATAAATATCATAAATGTGATGTAGATCACATTGTCAAAATTGTCATCATCCAGTCACTGACTTAAAATAGGTTACCCTTTTAAATTAGGACATTATTATGCTTGCATCTCTTCAAGATATTTTGGATACCGTAAAATCCAATACACTCACCTATCAACAAAAACTCATGTGTTTAGGCAATATCGCCGAGCGATTATTTGATCCTCGTGAATTATTAGGCTACACAGATGAAGAATGGCAATTCCTTCAAAATCAAATGATCTGTGATTTAAACGAAGGCTATGCGATTTATCGCCCCCGCTACATTTTGCCGGATTACAATGTGTATATTAAAAAAGGCTGTGAATTTCTTGAATTACCCGCACCAAAAAATCTTGATGAAGCATTAGATGGCTTATTGATTTTATATTCCCACGTGCCCTCCATTACCACATTCCCAGTTTACATTGGTCGTTTAGACGTGCTACTTGATCCGTTTATTACCGATGAGGAACAAGACTACATCAAAATTAAACGTTTCTTAAATCATGTAGACAAAACTGTGCCGGATTCATTTTGCCACGCCAATATTGGTCCTTATGACACAAAAGCAGGGCGTTTGATTTTAAAAGCGGTAATTGAACTGGAAGCACCAACACCAAATATGACCATTCGTTACGATAAGAGCAAAACAAGTCGTGAATTTGCAGAATTAGCGGCAAAAGCGTGCTTATTAGTTTCTAAACCGTCTTTTGCCAATGATGCGTACTACATTTCTGACTTAGGCGAACAATATGGCATTGCAAGCTGCTATAACGCTCTCCCTGAATGCGGTGGGGCTTATACCCTCACTCGCTTGCGCTTAGGGACTATCGCTCGCGCCTGTAAAACTGTGGATGAAATGGTCAACAAACTTTTACCTCGTGTAGCAAAATGTGCACTTTCCACCATGGACAAACGCCATAAATTTGTAGTGGAAGAAAGTAACTTCTTCAATACCTCATTCCTCGAAAAAGAAGGGTTTATCAAACGCACTAATTTTACGGGGATGTTTGCCATTGTAGGACTTGCAGATGCGGCAAATCATTTATTGCAACAAGAAGGATTAAATGAAACCTTTGGTAAAAGCCAACGCGGTGATGAAATTGCGACCTTGATTATGGATAAATTAAAAGAAGTCACGGATAACCATGAAGGCGTATATGCTGAACGCACGGGCAACCGTTATTTATTGCATGCGCAAGTGGGTGCAAGTAATCATGAAGAAGATAAACGTAATGCGCCTGCGCATCGTATCCGTGTGGGTGAAGAACCAACATTATTAGCTCATTTAAAACAATCGGCACCATTCCATAAATACTTCCCATCAGGTACCGGTGATTTGTTTGCCTTTGACCAAACCTATGTGGATCATTTAGATGCCGTCGTTGATATTATCGATGGTTCATTTGCACAAGGTTACCGCTATATCACCACTTACCTTAAAAACACCGATTTGATTCGTGTAACGGGCTATTTGGTAAAGAAAAGCGAAGTGGAAAAATACCGCAAAGGAGAAGTAGCATTACGTGATACGACTTGGTATGGTTCAGGTACCGATGATTGCGCACAAGTGTTTGATCGTCAATTACGCGATGAACAAGATGTAAGTGCAAGCTAGAAAAAAGTGCGGTCGAAAAATTCTCTGTTTTTTGACCGCACTTATTCTTTTTCTGCCTTTTCTAAAATTGCTTTATGCTCTCGAATCAATGCCATAAACGGCTGCCCAAAGCGTTCTAATTTGATCGCCCCTACACCATTAATTTGTAACATTTCAATATTACTTGTTGGCATATATTGCGCCATTTCTTGCAACGTCGCATCGTTAAAGACAATATACGGTGGAATATTTTCCTTATCCGCGAGTTGCTTCCGTAGGAAACGCAAACGAGCAAATAGATCTTTATCGTAATTTACCACTGTATTTTTATGGGATGTATGCACAATTTTATTAATGGATGAAATGCGCGGCATCGCTAATTCAAGCGGCACTTCGCCTTTTAAAACTGGGCGTGCACTTTCTGTGAGCTGAAGCGTGGCACTATTAAACTCACCGATCACTTGTTGAATAAAACCAAGATGGATAAGCTGGCGAATCACGGATTGCCAATGTTCTTTGCTTTTATCTTTGCCAATGCCATAAACACTTAACTTATCATGTTGGCGCTCTACAATTTTTTGATTATGCATCCCACGCAATACCGCAATCACATATTGCACGCCGAAACACTGCCCCACACGATAAATTGTTGACATCACTTTTTGCGCATCAATTAAGCCATCATATTTCTTTGGCGGGTCAAGACAAATATCGCAATTTTGACAAGGCGTTTGACGATATTCACCAAAATAATTGAGTAACACTAAACGGCGGCAAGTTTGACTTTCTGCAAATTCACCAATGGCCTCCAATTTATGTTGTTCAATTTGACGTTGTGGTGTTTCTGGCTTTTCAAGCAAAATTTTCTGTAACCAAGCATAATCAGCCGGTTCGTAGAAAAGTACCGCCTCCGCAGGTAAATCATCTCGACCCGCGCGACCGGTTTCTTGATAATATGATTCAATGCTTCTCGGCAAATCAAAATGGGCAACGAAACGTACGTTAGATTTATTAATGCCCATTCCAAACGCAATCGTCGCAACCACAACTTGTACATTATCTCGTTGAAAATCTTGCTGGACGCGTTCACGCAGTGCAGTTTCCATTCCTGCATGATATGCCGCAGCCGACACGCCTTTATTTCGCAAAGTTTCGGCTATACGTTCCACCTTCGAACGACTATTGCAATACACAATGCCACTTTTGCCTTTTTGAGCTAACACAAAACGGGTGAGCTGCTCCATCGGCTTAAACTTTTCTTCCAACGTATAACGAATATTCGGACGGTCAAAACTGCCAATGTATTTATGAGGATTGTCTAATTTAAGATGAGTGAGAATATCCTGTCTTGTCGCGTAATCCGCTGTAGCCGTTAATGCCATAATCGGCGCATTTGGAAACGCCGCTTTTAAGCCGCCAAGTTGGGTATATTCAGGGCGGAAATCATGTCCCCATTGTGAAATACAATGGGCTTCATCAATGGCGATAAAGGAAATTTGAGCATAAGAAATCAGCTGAAAAAAGCTGTTTGTCATCACTTTTTCAGGCGAAACATATAATAATTTTAATTGTCCTGAAATCAGCTTATTTTCAACTTGCTGTTGTTGTTCTGGCGTCTGACTAGAGTTTAGAAAATCGGCTTCAATACCGTTTGCTTGGAGTTGATCCACCTGATCTTTCATTAAAGAAATCAAAGGCGAAATCACTAATGTGAGACCAGGAAAACAAAGTGCTGGAATTTGATAACACAAGGATTTGCCATTTCCTGTGGCCATCACCACTAAGGCATCTTGACCGCTTAATGCAGCATGAATCACTTCTTCCTGCCCTTTGCGGAAAGATTGGTAACCAAAAACAGACCGCAACATATTAAGTGCGGTCGTTTTTAAGTCTGTTTTTTGCGGGGCATGTTCCGCGAGTTCGGCCATTAGAATGTTACCGTTTCTCCGTGAGCAGCAACCGCCTCGGTTAAAGAATCCCAAAAGCGTTTACCATCATTTGCCACCCAATCATTGTTTTTATAGGCAAAATGAAATCCACCCAAGCGGCTTGCAAGCCAAAGCTCAAGGAGCGGCTCTTGCTTATTGATGACAATTTGTGAACGATCATCAAATGTAATGGTAAATACCGAACCTTGCGTTTCGCAATCCACATCACAATCTTGATTCTCTAACGTTTCTTCAATTTTTTGCCAAACCTGTTCAATATTTTGGTGAAATTCTGCAACATTCATAAAATTTTCCGATTAAATCTGATAGAATGCTGTGAATTATAAAGCCTTTCGCCTCGTTGGCAAAGGCAGATTTTACTTATTAGAGAGATTGAAAAATGAAAAAATTACTTTCTATTTTATTACTCAGTGCATTCTGTACTTTAGCGACAGGTTGTGGTGTAAAAGGACCATTATATTTTCCTGAAAAAGAACAGCCTCAAAACACACAAAAACACAATAAAAACTGACTGCACTTAAAGGATTCGTCATGGATTTTTTCCAATATAAAAACGAGCAACTTTATGTTGAAGATTTGCCCGTCAAACAACTTGCTGAAGAATTCGACACACCGCTTTATATTTATTCTCGTGCCACACTTGAACGCCATTGGCATGCCTTTGATTCTGCCTTAGGAAAGCATCCACACTTAATTTGTTATGCCGTTAAAGCCAATTCTAATATTGGAATATTGAATGTAATGGCAAAATTAGGTTCTGGTTTCGATATCGTTTCACAAGGCGAATTAGAACGCGTATTGGCAGCAGGTGGGGACGCATCAAAAGTTGTCTTTTCCGGTGTAGCAAAATCTCGTGCAGAAATTATGCGAGCGTTAGAAGTAGGCATTCGTTGTTTTAATGTGGAATCTGTTGCGGAATTACACCATATCAACCAAATTGCGGGGGAAATGGGTAAAGTAGCCCCTATTTCTTTACGCGTGAATCCCGATGTTGATGCACATACCCACCCTTACATTTCCACTGGATTGAAAGAAAATAAATTTGGTGTGAGCGTAGATGAAGCACGTGAGGTATATAAATTAGCAGCAACCTTACCTCATGTGAAAATTACGGGTATGGATTGCCATATTGGCTCTCAGCTTACTGAATTACAACCTTTCTTAGATGCAACTGATCGCCTCATTCGTTTAATGGAACAATTAAAAGAAGATGGCATCACGTTAAAACATTTAGATCTCGGCGGTGGTTTAGGCGTAACTTATACTGATGAAACGCCACCTCACCCAAGTGACTATGCAACTGCGTTACTGAATAAATTAAAAGAGTATGAAGATCTCGAAATTATTTTAGAACCAGGTCGAGCGATCGCGGCGAATGCGGGGATTTTAGTGGCGAAAGTTCAATACTTAAAAAGTAATGAAAGCCGAAACTTTGCGATTACTGATACAGGCATGAACGATATGATTCGTCCAGCACTCTATGAAGCTTATATGAATATAATTGAAATTGACCGCACTTTAGGGCGTGAAAAAGCCATTTATGATGTTGTTGGCCCGGTATGTGAAACCTCTGATTTCTTAGGTAAACAGCGCGAGCTCGCCATTGCTGAAGGGGATTATATTGCTCAACGCTCTGCCGGCGCCTATGGTGCAAGTATGTCTTCAAACTATAATTCTCGTTCACGTACGGCAGAAGTATTAGTAGATGGAGACGAAGCTCATTTAATTCGTCGAAGAGAAAGTCTCAGCGAATTATGGGCATTAGAAAGTATTGCAAAATAAATAAAAAGAAAAACGGTCAAGATATAAGTCTTGACCGTTTTTGTATAACTAAATAATTCGAGAGAATTGTTGTCGTTTTGCCGCTGCTCTTGAATAGGTATCAAAACATAAGCAAATATTACGGATTAATAAGCGACCTTTAGGCGAAACTTGTAAGCCTGTTGCTGTTTCAGAAATTAATCCATCTTCAAGTAATGGCTGTAATAACTGTAAGTCTTCAACAAAGTGCTTTTTGAAATCAATATTATATTGTTTTTCAATTGGTGCAAAATCAAGCTTAAAATTACAAATCAATTGCTTAATCACATCACGGCGTAAGCAATCTTCTTCTGTCATCGCTAAACCTTTATGTAAAGCGATACCTGAATTTTCTACATCATGATAATAATGTTTTAATTCTTTTTGGTTTTGAGCATATGTATCACCTAATAAACTAATGGCTGATACACCTAAGCCGAGCAAATCACATTCTTCCTGAGTGGTATAGCCTTGGAAATTTCGGTGTAAGACACCTTTCTCTTGGGCAATCGCTAATTCATCATCTGGTTTAGCAAAGTGATCCATACCAATAAACTTATAGCCTGCATTACCTAAGGTTTCGATAGTTTTCTGTAAGATTTCTAACTTGGTTTCCGGCAGCGGTAATTGATCTTCTTTAATTTTGGCCTGCCCCGCAAATCGACTTGGTAAATGAGCATAGTTAAAGATACTTAAACGATCTGGATTTAATTCAATCACTTTATGTAATGTGAACATAAAACTTTCCACATTTTGAAGTGGCAATCCATAAATTAAATCAAGGTTAGTCGATTGGAAACCTAACTCACGAGCACGAACAAGTAACGCATTCACAAACTCTTCATCTTGTTCACGATTTACCGCTTTTTGAACCGCTTTATTGAAATCTTGTACACCCATGCTAATTCGGTTAAAACCAATATTGCGTAAATGATCAAGCATGTCTAGCTCAATTTCGCGTGGGTCCATTTCAATACTAACTTCTGCATTATCCGCAATCGTAAAATGATCTTTAAGCATCTTCATCAAACGAGCTGATTGCTCTTCTGTCAAATAAGTCGGTGTACCGCCGCCCCAATGCACTTGAGTCGCAACACGATTTTTGAATAATTCTGAACGCGCTTTGATTTCTTTTTCAAGATAATCAAGATAAATATCCGCCTTATGTTGATGACGAGTAATTACCTTATTACAGCCACAAAAGTAACAAAGTTTGTGACAAAACGGAATGTGTACGTAAAGGGAAAGTGGTCTTTCCGGATAACGATTAGCCGCTGCAATAAAATCTTCGTTTGTGTAACTTTCATTAAATTCTAATGCAGTTGGATAAGATGTATAACGAGGTCCTGATTGGTTATATTTTTGAATTAACGCAAGATCCCAAATAATTTCAGACATTAAGCTTCCCCAAATTTCTCTACGTCATTTAAAAACTGACGTAACTCCAACATAATTTCTTCTTCAAATTTTGCTTCTGCACTTTCTCGCTCAAGATCGAGTTTCATTCTTTCTTTTTTTAACAATGCTTTCCGAGCTTCATGCGTAGGCATTTCTTTTACAATATTATAAAGTGCATACATCGCTTGATATGGCTGCAAAGATTGCCCAAAAGGGAGTAAAAGCATTGATAAACGAATCACCCCTTCTGAATGGTTGCAATCTCCATTTTGCATCGCTTTAGCGATAATTACCATACTCTCTTTTAGGCGTTTTGTACGCGCTATTTTAGCCTGTTTAATGAGAGTATTTTGATGGCGTAACTTCCTAAGTAATTTGAAAGCATAAAATGATACGCCAGCAATAATTCCCAAAGCAATAATACTTAAAATGATCGGCCACATGACAATTATCTGAATTGGTTGATATCAATTTTCTCGAAGGTTCGATAGAGATCATCCTCTGTCTCATCTTCATCTTGAATACCTAATTCTTCCATTAACTGAGCAATACGATCTAAGCATTCATCCACAAATTGTTGATCAGCTTTACTAATCGTTTTGCCTTCATCTAAGGCATCCAATAATTCATTTAGAATTTCATTATTTTCTAAACGTTCTAACTCAACTTCAGGCGCAAGTTTTTTCGGTTCTTTTACTGCTGGAATTGTCATCCCTTTCTCAGGCTTATTCACAAATTCAACAATCAGTGGAACCTTTTTACGACTGCCAATACGCGGATCTTTTTGTTCAACGACTTGGTTATTTTTATTTTGCTCAGCGTTACTATGACGAGAACCGGATGCTAAACCTTTATGTTTACGTTTTTTCTTATCTTCTCTTGCCTTAGCATCTAATTCATAACGTGTTAATTTCTTACCTGATAGCTTCGGTGTTTCAGGTTTCTTGTCCGATTTACGAATTGGCATAATATCGCTAATTTTACGACTTTTCTTTTTACGAGCCATTTGTGTTATTTATCCTATAAAAAATTTTGGTGATTGTACCATTCCACCTATATTTTCTCATTAAAAGATTTAAACATCTTTAATAAAACTATTTTGATTTTGACCGCACTTTTACTTTATTAAAATCAAATCTAAAAACAAAAACCCCAAGCTCTTCAGCTCGGGGTTC
>NZ_KV838036.1:0-97912 GCF_001838635.1 Haemophilus sp. HMSC71H05 | reverse complement strand
GCAAGATCTTTTTGTAAAAAAATGTAAATTTTTTCTTAGTTGAAGATCTTTTCGCCTATTCGAACAAAAAATAGATCATTTTTGTTACTTAATTAATCGTTTTGCTATTCTTGGCAAATCTGCAATGGAATCCAAAACATAATCAGCGAGATTCTCACCCTCTTCAGTAATAGGTTTACCTGTTCGCACTAAAATATTCGTTTTCACTTTTGCGCCAATGCCTGCTTTAAGATCTTCAATCTTATCGCCAACCATAATAGATTGTGCCGGATCGATTTTCAGCGCTTTAATTGCCTCTAGTAACATACCTGATTTCGGTTTTCTGCATGCACAGTCTTCTTTATATTCACCTTTCCCTTCTGGATGATGAGGACAATAGTAAATGCCATCTAAATCCACACCACGATCAGCTAATGACCAATCCATCCATTCTGTCAGTTGCAAAAACTGATCTTCTGAAAAATATCCACGAGCAATGCCCGATTGATTAGTCACCAAAACTAAAAGATATCCCATTTCTTTTAGCGCTTTTAATGCATCAATACTGCCTTCTATAAATTGGAAATCATCAATTTTATGTACATAACCATGGTCGATATTTAAAGTGCCATCACGATCTAAAAAAACAGCTTTCTTCATATATTTTCTCATTTATCTTTTTCTTAAGGCAAAATTATCCCTTTTATCCTTAATATAAGCAATAATAAGTCATAACTGATCTGTCTAAAAAAGATCCCCGAAGATATTGACACAGCATTCTAGACGTCTAGAATACAAATGAAATTCAAATATTAACTGAGAACAAGGGCTTATATGATTAAGCTAAATAACATTACGAAGATTTTTACACTTCCGGATAAAAAACTGACCGCACTTGATAATGTTTCATTACATGTGCCGAAGGGGCAGATTTGCGGTGTCATTGGAGCATCTGGCGCAGGCAAAAGTACGCTTATCCGTTGTGTAAACTTATTAGAAAGACCGACTCACGGTGCTGTAATCATCGATGATGTGGATCTAACTCAACTTTCTGACGCTGAATTAGTGAAAACACGCCGCCAAATTGGCATGATTTTCCAACATTTTAATTTGTTAACCTCTCGAACCGTTTTTGAAAACGTAGCATTGCCACTTGAGTTAGAAAATAAATCGAAAGCAGAAATTCAAGAAAAAACGACCGCACTTTTAGCACTTGTTGGATTAAGTGATAAACATAATGTGTATCCTGCTAATCTCTCTGGTGGTCAAAAACAACGAGTAGCGATTGCTCGTGCACTTGCAAGCGATCCAAAAGTCTTACTTTGTGATGAAGCGACTAGCGCATTAGATCCGGCAACAACCCAATCCATTCTAAAATTATTAAAAGAAATCAACCGCACTTTAGGTATCACCATTCTTCTTATTACCCATGAAATGGAAGTGGTTAAACGCATCTGCGATCAAGTTGCCGTGATTGATAAAGGTCGTCTGATTGAACAAGGCACGGTTAGCGAAATTTTCTCTAATCCGAAAACAGAATTGGCCCAAGAATTTATCAGTTCGACTTTCCACATTACGTTGCCGGAAGAATATTTAGAAAATTTATCTGATACACCAAAACATGCCAAATCGTATCCGATCATCAAATTTGAATTTACTGGTCGTTCCGTCGATGCGCCATTACTTTCTCAAGCATCGAAAAAATTTGGCGTGGAACTCAGTATCTTAACATCACAAATTGATTATGCCGGTGGGGTAAAATTTGGCTTTACCATTGCGGAGGTTGAAGGTGATGAAGATGCGATTACGCAAGCCAAAGTTTATTTAATGGAAAATAACGTTCGAGTAGAGGTGCTAGGCTATGTTCAATGATTTATGGGCAACATTTAGCCAACAATTCCCCGATAATTTTGCGAGTTTATTAACGGTATCGACCGTTGAAACAATTTATATGTCAGTATTATCGACATTAATTGCCGCTTTATTAGGCTTACCACTGGGTTTTTTAACCTTTTTAACCAATAAAGGGGCGATTTTAGAAAACAAAAAGCTCAATGCGTTTTTAAACGTCATTATTAATATCGGACGTTCAATTCCTTATATTATTTTATTACTCGCTTTAATTCCGCTTACCAGTTGGTTACTTCCTGGCGGTAGTATTGGTTCTAATGCAGCGATTGTCTCATTAAGTGCAGCCGCAACGCCATTTTTTGCACGTCTTACGAGTAATGCGCTTTTTGAGATTCCAACCGGTTTGACTGAAACAGCAAAAGCCATGGGTGCAACCAATTGGCAAATTATTCGTAAATTCTATTTGCCTGAATCCCTACCTACGCTCATTAATGCTATTACGCTCACTTTCGTGACATTAATTGGCTATACCGCAATGGCGGGAACGCAAGGCGGTGGCGGCTTAGGAAGTCTCGCCATTAACTATGGTGTCTATCGTAATATGCCATCAGTAACTTGGGCAGCAACGATTGTTATCGTGATTATCGTGATGCTCAGTCAAAAATTAGGCGACACACTCGCAAAACGAGTGGATCACCGTTAATTATTTTCTATACCATTTTATTCACAACAAGGAAAAAACATGAAATTAAAAAACTTATTTGCTATCACCGCTATTGCGTCAGCATTAGTATTAACAGGTTGTAAAGAAGAGAAAAAAGCAGATGCAGCGTCAACTGCACCTGCTGCAACATCAATCAAAGTTGGTGTAATGGCGGGTCCTGAACACCAAGTAGCCGAAACTGCTGCAAAAGTTGCAAAAGACAAATACAACTTAAATGTTGAATTTGTTTTATTCAATGACTACGCATTACCAAACACTGCTGTATCTAAAGGTGATTTAGATGCTAATGCAATGCAACACAAACCTTACTTAGATGAAGATGTAAAAGCGAAAAACTTAAACAACTTAGTGATCGTTGGTAACACCTTTGTTTACCCGCTTGCTGGCTATTCTAAAACCATCAAAAATGTAAATGAATTAAAAGATGGCGCGAAAGTTGTGGTGCCAAATGACCCATCAAACCGTGGTCGAGCATTAATCCTTCTTGAGAAACAAGGTTTAATCAAACTTAAAAATTCTAACGATCTTCTTTCAACTGTCGCAGATATCGTTGAAAATCCGAAAAACTTAAAAATTTCTGAAGTAGATACCTCTGTTGCAGCTCGTGCATTAGATGATGTTGATCTTGCTGTTGTAAATAACACTTATGCGGGTCAAGTTGGCTTAAATGCACAAGATAATGGCGTATTCGTAGAAGATAAAGATTCTCCATACGTAAACATCATCGTTGCGCGTACTGATAACAAAGACAGCAAAGCGATCCAAGATTTCGTGAAAGCATACCAAACTGAAGAAGTTTACCAAGAAGCGAAAAAACACTTTAAAGATGGCGTTGTAAAAGGTTGGTAATCTCAGCTTAAGCAAAATATTTCAAAGCCACCGATAAGGTGGCTTTTTTATTGATGAAAAGAAAGTGCGGTCATTTTTACGATACTTTTCCAAACGAAAAACGCATCAAAAACTGACCGCACTTTCTGTATTAAGATAATAAAAAACCCGAGCCTAAACTCGGGTTTTCTTTTTTAGCAATTAGCGATTACTCTGCATCATCTGCCATATTAAGCATTTCTGCCAAGTTAGTTGTTGCATCATCTGCTGTCATCACGAATTCATCAGCAATTGCTGCTTCATCATCTTCAGACAATTTAATCACAACATCGTCTACAATACGTTTTTTGTGACGACCTTGGTGATACGCAAAACCAGTACCAGCTGGGATTAAACGACCTACGATTACGTTCTCTTTCAAGCCGCGTAATTCATCACGTTTACCCGCCACTGCTGCTTCAGTAAGCACGCGAGTGGTTTCTTGGAACGATGCCGCAGAAATGAAGGATTCTGTCGCCAATGACGCTTTGGTAATACCAAGTAATTCACGTTCGAATTCAACTGGTGGTTTACCCTCCGCTTCACGTTTACGGTTCACAATTTTCACGCGAGCCACTTCAACTTGTTCCCCTTCTAGGAATTCGCTGTCATAAGCTTTGGTGATAACTGCTTTACGTAACATTTGACGTACGATAACTTCGATGTGCTTATCGTTAATTTTTACCCCTTGTAAGCGGTAAACTTCTTGCACTTCGTTCACGATGTATTCAGTTACAGCACGAACACCGCGTAAACGTAAGATATCGTGTGGAGTTTCTGCACCATCAGAAATCACGTCACCACGTTCTACCATCTCACCTTCAAATACGTTGAGCTGACGCCATTTTGGAATCATTTCTTCGTAGATTTCACCTTCAGTTGGAGTGATTAGCAAGCGACGTTTACCTTTGGTTTCTTTACCGAAGGACACGATACCTGAAATTTCAGCCAAGATTGCAGGCTCTTTCGGTTTACGAGCTTCGAATAAATCAGCAACGCGTGGAAGACCACCGGTAATATCTTTAGTACCCACAGATTCTTGTGGAATACGAGCAAGTGGTTCACCCACTTTCACTTCCGCACCGTCATCTAAACTTACGATTGCTTTACCTGGTAAGAAGTATTGCGCAATAACGTCAGTTTCAGGTAAGAAGATATCGTTACCTTTGGCATCAACTAATTTGATGGTTGGACGTAAATCTTTACCTGCAGTTGCACGTTCACCTACGTCTTGTACCACGATAGAAGAAAGACCGGTTAATTCATCCGTTTGACGAGTTACAGTTAAACCATCCACGATATCAACGAATTTCACAAAACCAGATACTTCAGAGACTACTGGCATAGTATGTGGATCCCAGTTTGCTACTGTTTCACCCGCTGATACTTCTTGGCCGTCTGCTTTGTTCAATACAGTACCGTAAGGCACTTTATAGTGTTCTTTCGTACGACCAAATTCATCAGTCACCGTTAATTCAGTATTACGAGAAGTTAAAACTAATTTACCTTCATCATTAACAACGAATTTCGCGTTAGCAAGGTGTAAAGTACCGTTGTTTTTGATTTGTACGCTAGATTCTTTCGCTGCTGCAGAAGCTGCACCACCGATGTGGAACGTACGCATGGTTAACTGTGTACCTGGCTCACCGATAGATTGAGCAGCAATAACACCCACTGCTTCACCTTGGTTGATGAGGTGACCACGCGCTAAGTCACGACCGTAACATTTCGCACATACACCGAAGTCAGTATCACAAGTTACAACAGAACGTACTTTTACGCTGTCCACTGAGTTTGCATCTAACACATCACAAAGTTTTTCATCTAATAAAGTGTTACGTGCAATTAAGACTTCTTCTGTACCTGGTTTATACACATCTTCAGCTACAACACGACCTAACACTAATTCGCGAAGTGGAACTTTCTCATCGCCACCTTCAATTAATGGAGTCATGACTAAGCCTTCGTGTGTACCACAGTCATCTTCAACGATCACTAAGTCTTGCGCTACGTCAACTAAACGACGAGTTAAGTAACCAGAGTTTGCTGTTTTTAATGCGGTATCCGCCAAACCTTTACGCGCACCGTGGGTTGAAATAAAGTACTGAAGTACGTTCAAACCTTCACGGAAGTTCGCTGTAATTGGGGTTTCTATGATCGAACCATCTGGACGCGCCATCAAACCACGCATACCTGCTAACTGACGAATCTGAGCTGCAGAACCACGCGCACCAGAATCAGCCATCATAAAGATGCTGTTGAAAGAAGCTTGTTTCTCAGGATTACCTTCACGGTTGATAACTTCTTCCTGAGATAAGTTTTCCATCATTGCTTTAGCTACACGCTCATTTGCTGCAGCCCAAATATCGATTACTTTGTTATAACGCTCACCCGCTGTTACAAGACCAGATTGGAACTGTTCTTGAATTTCAGCCACTTCAGCTTCCGCTGCAGAAATAATTTCGTATTTTTTCTCTGGGATAACCATATCGTCGATACCCACAGAAGAACCTGAACGTGCAGCATAAGCAAAACCGGTATACATAATATGGTCAGCAAACATTACCGCTTCTTTCAAACCTAAACGACGATAAGCTTCGTTGATAAGTTTAGAAATTGCTTTTTTACCTAATGTTTGGTTAAACAATGAATAAGGCATACCTTTTGGCGCGATCATCCATAAGATTGCACGACCGATAGTGGTATCAGTTAATGTGGTTTTCTCTTCGAATTCGCCAGCCTCATTTTTCACATATTCAGTAATACGTACTTTAACGCGAGAATGTAATTCTGCTTCACCTGTGCGATATGCTTTTTCAGCTTCGCGCGGATCTTGCAATAACATGCCTTCACCTTTACCGTTCACTTTTTCACGGGTCATATAGTAAAGACCCAACACCACGTCTTGTGATGGAACGATAATAGGATCACCGTTTGCTGGTGAAAGTACGTTGTTGGTTGACATCATTAACGCACGCGCTTCTAACTGAGCTTCAAGTGTTAATGGTACGTGAACCGCCATTTGGTCACCATCGAAGTCCGCGTTGAACGCCGCACAAACGAGCGGGTGTAATTGGATTGCTTTACCTTCGATTAGAAGTGGTTCAAACGCTTGGATACCTAAACGGTGAAGTGTCGGTGCACGGTTCAATAGAATTGGGTGCTCACGAATAACTTCTGCCAAGATATCCCAAACGATCGCGTCTTCACGCTCAACCATTTTCTTAGCCGCTTTGATTGTAGTTGCATAACCACGGCTTTCTAATTTTGCGTAGATAAACGGACGGAATAATTCCAATGCCATTTTCTTCGGTAAACCACATTGGTGTAAGTGCAAGTATGGACCTACAGTGATTACAGAACGGCCTGAATAGTCAACACGTTTACCTAATAAGTTTTGACGGAAACGACCTTGTTTACCTTTGATCATATCCGCAAGTGATTTCAATGGACGACGGTTAGAACCCGTAATCGCACGACCACGACGACCATTATCTAATAACGCATCAACAGATTCTTGTAACATACGTTTTTCGTTACGCACGATAATATCTGGTGCGATTAAATCTAATAAACGTTTTAAACGGTTGTTACGGTTGATCACGCGACGATATAAATCGTTCAAGTCAGAAGTTGCAAAACGACCACCATCTAATGGTACTAACGGACGTAAATCTGGTGGAAGTACTGGTAATACAGTCATCACCATCCACTCTGGTTTATTACCAGACTGTTGGAAAGCTTCTAATAATTTTAAGCGTTTAGTGATTTTCTTACGTTTTGTTTCAGAGTTAGTTTCTTGTAACTCTTCACGTAATTTTTCACATTCCACTTCAAGATCAATACCTTTAAGTAAATCTTGAATTGCTTCAGCACCCATTTTCGCTTCGAATTCATCTTGCCAGCGGTCTTCTGCATCAAGGAATTGTTCTTCAGTTAATAACTGTCCACGTTCCAAATCGGTCATACCCGGTTCGGTTACGATGTACATTTCAAAGTAAAGCACACGCTCAATATCACGTAACGGCATATCAAGTAATAAACCGATACGGGACGGAAGTGATTTTAAGAACCAAATATGTGCAACTGGACAAGCCAATTCAATGTGGCCCATACGTTCACGACGCACTTTAGTTTGTGTTACTTCAACACCACATTTTTCACAAATCACACCACGGTGTTTTAAGCGTTTATATTTACCGCATAAACATTCGTAATCTTTTACTGGCCCGAAAATACGTGCACAGAAAAGACCGTCACGCTCAGGTTTGAACGTACGATAGTTGATTGTTTCAGGTTTTTTAACTTCACCAAATGACCAAGAACGGATCATGTCTGGAGAAGCTAACCCAATTTTAATCACATCAAAATCTTCACTGGTTTTTGATTGTGCTTTTAAAAACTTAACTAAGTCTTTCACAAATAGTCTCCTGTCGGAGTTAAGGGTTTCAAAGGGCGGTCAAAAATATCTTGTTTTTTAACCGCACTTCGGCGATTTCTTCCTTTTGCTTCCCCTGCCGAACAGGGGAAGACCGGTTTGTCGATTACTCTTCGTCTAGCTCGATATTCAAACCAAGTGAACGGATTTCTTTCATAATTACGTTGAAAGATTCCGGTGTACCCGGATCCATTTGTTGGTTGCCACCGACGATGTTTTTATACATCTTCGTACGGCCGTTCACGTCATCGGATTTCACAGTTAACATTTCTTGTAAGGTATAAGCCGCACCATATGCTTCAAGTGCCCATACCTCCATCTCACCGAAACGTTGACCACCGAATTGTGCTTTACCACCAAGTGGTTGTTGAGTAACAAGACTATAAGAACCTGTTGAACGAGCATGCATTTTGTCATCAACTAAGTGGTTCAATTTGAGCATGTACATATAACCTACGGTTACTGGACGCTCGAATTTCTCACCAGTACGGCCATCGTATAACGTGATCTGACCTGAAGTTGGTAAGCCACCAAGTTTCAACATTTCTTTGATTTCTTGCTCATCAGCACCATCAAACACTGGTGTTGCTACCGGTAAACCTTTACGTAGGTTTTCTGCTAAACGCATGATTTCGTCATCACTAAAGGTGCTTAAATCCACTTTTTGTGCGCCATGACCTAAATCGTATGCTTTTTGCATATAGCCACGAAGTTTCTCAACATCTTGTTTTTGTTTGATCATCGCATTGATTTGATCACCGATACCTTTAGCAGCTAAGCCTAAGTGGGTCTCTAAGATCTGACCGATGTTCATACGAGATGGTACACCCAGTGGGTTCAATACGATTTCAACCGGTTGACCGTTTTCATCGTATGGCATGTCTTCCACAGGGTTGATTTTTGAGATAACACCTTTGTTACCGTGACGACCCGCCATTTTATCACCCGGTTGGATGTGACGTTTCACCGCTAGGTAAACTTTAACCACTTTTAACACGCCTGGTGCTAGATCATCGCCTTTAATGATTTTCTTACGTTTTACTTCAAGTTTGTGTTCAAACTCTTTACGTAATTCTTCATATTGCTCAGCAAGCTGTTCTAATTGGTTTTGTTTTTCTTCATCTGAAATGGTTTGTTCTAACCATTTTGTGCGATCCATTTTATCTAATTGAGCCGCATCAATACCGCCAGCGATAAGGACATTACGCACACGAGCAAACAAGCCAGCTTCTAAGATTTCTAATTCATCAGAAAGGTCTTTCTTAGCTTGTTTTAACTGCATTTCTTCAATTTCTAATGCACGTTTGTCTTTTTCTACGCCATCACGGGTGAAGACTTGAACGTCGATTACAGTACCGCTTACACTGTTTGGTACACGTAATGAAGAGTCTTTCACGTCAGATGCTTTTTCACCGAAGATTGCACGTAACAATTTTTCTTCTGGTGTTAATTGAGTTTCGCCTTTAGGGGTTACTTTACCGACTAAGATGTCGCCACCTTTTACTTCAGCCCCCACATACACGATACCAGATTCATCCAATTTGCTTAATGCAGATTCACCTACGTTCGGAATATCCGCAGTAATTTCTTCAGAACCTAATTTAGTATCACGCGCCACACAAGATAATTCTTGAATGTGAATTGTCGTGAAGCGGTCTTGTTGTACTACACGCTCGGAAACTAACATTGAGTCTTCGAAGTTATAACCGTTCCAAGGCATGAACGCCACACGGATATTTTGACCTAATGCTAATTCACCTAAGTCTGTTGAAGGACCATCTGCTAATACTTCACCACGATTAATTGGATCGCCTAAATTCACACAAGGAATTTGGTTGATACACGTATTTTGGTTAGAACGGGTGTATTTAATTAAGTTATAAATATCGATACCCGCTTCGCCTGCTACGGTTTCGTCTTCATTTACTTTGATAACGATACGAGAGGCATCAACATATTGAACTGTACCACCACGTTTCGCTACAACCGCCACACCTGAGTCAAGTGCAATTGGTTTTTCCATGCCTGTACCCACTAACGGCTTATCAGCACGTAAAGTCGGAACCGCTTGACGTTGCATGTTCGCACCCATTAAGGCACGGTTCGCATCGTCATGCTCTAAGAATGGAATTAACGCTGCAGCCACCGATACCACTTGTTGGGTTGAAACGTCCATATAGTGAATTTCTTCTGGTTTATAAAGACCAGATTCACCACGTTCACCACGTGCAGTAACGAATGCATCTGTAAAGCGATTGTTCTCATCAAGGTTTGAGTTCGCCTGTGCAATGATGTAGTTTGCTTCATCAATTGCAGATAAATATTCGATTTCTTCAGTCACTTGACCATCAACCACTTTACGATATGGGGTTTCTAAGAAACCGTAATCATTAGTACGGGCAAACGCAGAAAGTGAGTTGATCAAACCAATGTTTGGACCTTCTGGGGTTTCGATTGGACATAAACGACCATAGTGAGTGTTATGTACGTCACGCACCTCAAAGCCAGCACGTTCACGCGTTAAACCGCCTGGACCTAATGCAGAAATACGACGTTTGTGTGTTACTTCTGATAATGGGTTGTTTTGGTCCATGAATTGCGAAAGTTGTGAAGAACCAAAGAATTCTTTCACTGCCGCAGAAATTGGTTTTGGATTAATTAAGTCTTGTGGCGTGATCGCATCTAAATCGCCTAAAGATAAACGCTCTTTAACTGCTCTTTCTACACGAACTAAACCAATACGGAATTGGTTTTCTGCCATTTCACCCACAGAACGAATACGACGGTTACCCAAGTGGTCGATATCATCCACTTCACCACGGCCATTACGGATATCGATGAGTTTTTTCATTACACGAATGATATCGTCGTTACTTAAAATACCAGTACCTTCGCCTTCAGGAATACCTAATGAGCGATTAAACTTCATACGACCTACTGCAGATAAATCATAACGTTCTGCAGAGAAGAATAAGTTATTGAATAATGCTTCTGAAGATTCTGGTGTAGGTGGTTCACCTGGACGCATCATACGATAGATTTCATATAACGCACTTACACGATCGTAAGTTGGATCAACACGTAATGTTTCAGAGATATATGGACCGTAATCTAAGTCATTAGTGAATAATGTTTCGATCACTTTATAGCCTGCTTGCGATAATTTCGCTAACACTTCTAAAGAAATCTCGCCATTTGCTGGGCAAATAATTTCACCAGATTCAAGATCTACATAATCTTTCGCTGCAACTTTACCTGCGATATATTCAGTTGGCACTTCAACTTGTGTCACATTATCTTTTTCTAATGCTTTAATGTGACGAGCTGTAATACGACGACCGCGTTCTACATAGACTTTGCCATTTGCTTCAATATCAAATGTCGCCGTTTCACCACGTAGACGTTCTGGCACTAATGTCATGAGTAATTTATTGCCAGCGATTTCGAAAGTTACTTTATCGAAGAATAAGTTTAAGATTTCTTCAACCGTGTAACCTAACGCACGTAAAATAATGGTTGCCGGTAATTTACGACGACGGTCAATACGCGCATATAAGTTATCTTTTGGATCAAATTCGAAATCTAACCAAGAACCACGGTAAGGGATAATACGTGCGTTATAAAGCACTTTACCTGAAGAGTGTGTTTTACCTTTGTCAGAATCAAAGAATACACCTGGGCTACGGTGTAATTGTGAAACGATAACACGCTCAGTACCATTGATGACAAAGGTACCGTTGTCAGTCATTAATGGGATTTCACCCATATATACTTCGCTTTCTTTAATATCTTTGACTGCGCGTGATGAAGATTCTTTATCGTAGCTAACTAAACGTAATTTTACGCGTAAACCTGCTGCATAAGTTGAACCACGAATTTGACATTCACGTACATCAAATTCAGGCTCTTCTAAACGGTAATCAACATATTGTAATTCTGTATAACCGTTATTGCTTACGATTGGGAAAACAGAACGGAATGCAGCTTCTAAGCCTTGTTGACCTTCAGGATCTTTTTGAATGAATTTATCAAAAGAATCTAATTGGATAGTTAATAAATAAGGTACATTTAAAACTTGCGGACGTTTGCCGAAGTCTTTACGAATTCGTTTTTTCTCAGTATAGGAGTAACCCATTATTGGTTTTCCTCTGTAAATTTTAGTGAGACCGAGTTGATATAAAAAAGTGCGGTCAAATTGATTGACGTTTTTTATTTATATCGGAGATTGACGCCGTTTCGGATACCGCACTCTGAACCTTACTTCTGTAGTGGGCTACTTAAATTAAAACGTCTGATTAATTTAAGTGGAAACAGATACCATTAAACGGAAAATGCCTATCTGTTTTTTGTGCTGTTTTTGATAGCACAAAATGGCTGATGGTAAACCACCAGCCATTAAGCCTGAGAAACAGGACATAAGCAAATCAAAAATTATTTGATTTCTACTTTTGCACCAGCTTCTTCTAATTCTTTCTTAAGTGCTTCAGCTTCTTCTTTAGAAACGCCTTCTTTTAAGTTAGCTGGAGCAGATTCAACTAAGTCTTTAGCTTCTTTTAAGCCTAAACCAGTTGCACCACGTACTGCTTTGATAACTGCTACTTTGTTAGCACCAGCTTCAGCAAGAACCACGTCGAATTCAGTTTTTTCTTCTGCCGCTGCTGCTGCACCGCCAGCTGCTGGAGCTGCTGCTACTGCTGCTGCAGAAACGCCGAATTTTTCTTCCATCGCTGCGATTAATTCAACGATTTCAGTTACAGATTTAGAAGCGATCGCTTCAATGATTTGTTCGTTAGTTAATGACATAACAATCAATTCCTAAAATTAATAAAGTTAAATGAAGTAAGAAACGCTTAATGATTAAGCTGCTTCTTGTAATTTGTCGCGTAATGCCGCAAAAGTGCGAACAAGTTTGCCTGCCGCAGCTTCTTTCATTGTGCCCATTAAACGTGCAATTGCTTCTTCGTAAGTTGGTAATGTTGCTAAGAATTCAACATCTTGGATCTTACCTTCAAAGGCTGCACCTTTAATTTCAAACTTATCGTTTGCTTTAGCAAAATCTTTGAACAAACGTGCTGCTGCACCTGGGTGTTCATTAGAGAATGCGATAAGTGTTGGACCTACAAACGTATCTTGTAAGCATTCGAAATCAGTGCCTTCAACCGCACGACGTAATAAAGTATTACGAACAACGCGCATTGTTACACCAGCTTCACGAGCTGCTTTACGTAATTCAGTCATTTTATCAACAGTTACACCGCGAGAGTCCGCGATTACTGCTGAAAGTGCACCTTTGGCTGCTTCATTTACTTCGGCAACAATTGCTTGTTTGTCTTGAAGATTTAATGCCATTGGCTTTTAGCTCCTGAATACACTCCGATTTCTCGGAATTAATTTACCTCATCGAAAGAGTTATCTTTCAGACTAGGACGACTTCGGTGCCCAGAAGCAAGAAATATTCTTATTCTGTTCACCATCTACGTAGGATTATTAAGACGATTATTGCTAACCATTCCCTACGGTCTTGGACGGGGCTTGAATAGGTCAAGCACCAACCAGAAATTTTACGCTAAGCGTAATTTAGGAGCGAGATTATAGTGATTAATCTCGCTCTTGTAAAGCCTATTGTAGAAAAAATCTGCAGATTTTAACCGCACTTTCCTATTATTTTCTGACTGCAATCGCTTCGATTTCTAAGCCAACATCTTTTGGCAAGCGAGCAACTTCTACGCAAGAACGAGCAGGGAAATTAGGGTGATTATTTTCTTTAAAGAATTTCTCATACTCTGCATTTACTGCTGCAAAATCATTAAGATCTTTCACAAACACAGTAGTTTTCACAATATCACCCACTTTCAAACCAGCCTGTTCAATAATGGCCTTCACGTTTTCTAACGATTGACGCGCCTGAGCTACAATATCTTTTGGTACTTCACCCGTTGCTGGATTAACCGGGATTTGACCTGATGTTAAAACTAAATTACCTAAATCTACCGCTTGAACATAAGGACCGATTGCTGCTGGGGCTTTTTCTGTATGAATGATTTTAGTCATGATATTCTCCTTTTAATATTGACGTATAAATACGCTTGCTATCCTAACATATAAGTGACTTTATCGCTTATACGAGTATTCTTAATCAATCTCTTTTAATACATCATCAGACAATTCTTTCTGTGAACTTTCTTTTACTTTGCCATCATTGACTTTAAATTCTAAATTCTGATAATAAGCTTCGCGGAAAGTAACATAAGGATCTTGTGCTTGATTGAGCAATTCTGTTTGGTCCAATGTTTTCGAGCGTTTATCTACGGCTTGTACACCATATTTCACCAGTGACCATGGACCGCCCACCCAATTCCAGAACGGATAAGTATAAGCCGCATCGACCACTGCACCAGTTAATTGACGAGGTGTCGTCGCATTATAAATTGGCAATACAATATAAGTGCCCGCATCTACACCATAGGTGCCCAACGTTTCACCAAAGCTTCGTTGATCATAAACCTGCAAATCTTTGCTTGCACTGGCAAAATCAAATAAACCACCAATACCAAAGGTGGAGTTAATCCAGAAACGGTTGAAGTGAACAAAGGCTTTTTTCGGTTCACCTTCTAATAAACGGTTCACAAAGCTCACTGGCTCATCTAAGTTATTTGCCACATTGGATAAACCTTTTGTGACCGGTGTCGGCACGTAATCACGCCAGCCTTTCGCAGCAGGTTCTAACACGTAGCGATCCATGACTTTATAGTTAAAATCAAACATCGTACGGTTAAAACTTTCTAATTTATCATTGCGTTCACCATCTGCTTTTGTTGCACAACCTGTTAATACAGCTGTTGCCATTAAGCCGACCGCAAGTAAAGGTGTTTTTTTCATTCCACTTTCCTATCACAAAAAATTGTCTTTATTCTAACCAACTTGAAAGATAACTACAAAAGAATTTATTTAAGCCTTGAGATTGCTCTTTCTATTAGCCATTATTGAAATCGTATGTTTTAGTTTTTAAAAAATCACTTTTGTTCTCTGCATAAACAAAAATGCCACCCTTAGGTGGCATTCTTTGCAATAATCGTTAATTATTCAGTTGCATTTTTTAATGGAATTTCTGCATCTGGCTCGCGAGTAATACGGTTACGTAAATCACGACGAATAATCTCAATTGTCCAGAACCAGAAAATGTGTCCCACTAATTCAGAAATATGTTCATATAACGGCCATTCTGCCACAGGTGGTGTTAAACCTAATGCCGGGAAAGTGATGTAGTGAACACAAATATCTGCGATTAAACCTGCACCAATACCTTGCCAGAATTTAATTTTCGGGAAACGCTCTGCTACTAAACAGTAAGCGATAGCAAATACTAATGAGAAAGTAATGTGAGTCACGCCAATCCAGTCAAAACCATGATCTGCAAAAGTGAATGCGGCTTGAGTTGGATCAATACCTAAATAATCACGTAAGAATACGTGCGGTGGGTTTAAGAATGCACGTGAACAGACTTGAAGAATTTGATCTTGGCTTAAACCTGTAATGTCCACCTTACATGCTGCCGCGAAGAAATCGATTGGACTACGTGGTGGGAATGGATGTTCAGCACCCCATTTTACAAATGCAGAAATTAAACCTGCAATAATACCAACAAAAATCGCTACGCCATAACGACGACGATTAGCAGGAGTTTATTCAAAAATACCTGACATATATTTGCTCCGAAAAAAGAAAAAAATGACGTACTTTGTATCAAAAGTCACGGTTCCCATTTTGCTTTAGCAAAACTTGTCTTTGATTTTCAATGACTTTGACTTGTTAGTCAAGAACTAATTATTAAGAGTTAGAGCATTTTATGATGAGAATAAAAAATGCGGTTATTTCTAACCGCACTTTCATGTTTTTAAAATTAAAGTTTTGCTGAAAGCATTGCTTCTAATTTCTCTTGGTCAACTGCAAATTTGCGAATCCCCTCTGCTAATTTCTCAACAGCCATTGCGTCGCTGTTATGTTGCCAGTAGAATTCTGCTTCAGTTAATGGTTGAGGTTTCGCTTTTACTTCACCTTTGTAGTCTAGTTTACGTACAAGTGCGGTTGAATTTTCTTGTAATTCTTTGAGTAAAGCGGGAGCGATTGTTAAACGATCACAACCTGCCAATTCAATAATTTCACCGACATTACGGAAACTTGCGCCCATTACCACTGTTTTATAACCGTATTCTTTGTAGTAGTTATAAATTTTAGTTACAGAAATAACACCAGGGTCTTCTGCTGGAGCATATTCTTTTTTATCGGTATTTGCTTTGTACCAGTCTAAGATACGACCTACGAATGGTGAAATTAAATAAACACCCGCTTCAGCACACGCACGTGCTTGCGCTTCGGAGAATAATAAGGTTAAGTTACAGTTAATGCCTTCTTTTTCAAGAATTTCTGCTGCACGAATACCTTGCCATGTTGAAGCAATTTTGATCAAAATACGATCATTTGAAATGCCTGCAGCATTATAAAGTGCGATAAGTTTACGAGCTTTTTCAACAGTTGCTTGAGTATCGTAAGAGAGACGTGCATCCACTTCAGTTGAAATACGTCCAGGGACAATTTTTAAAATTTCTAAACCGATGTTTACCGCTAATTTATCTTCAGCATCAATTAATTGTTGAGCTTTATCCGCACTTTGTGCTTTGGCATAAGCAATCGCTTCATCAATTAATGGTGCATATTGTGGTAATGCTGAAGCACTTAAAATTAAAGATGGGTTTGTTGTTGCATCTTGCGGTTGGTATTTTTTAATGGCATCAATATCGCCAGTATCAGCCACAACGACGGTCATACTACGAAGTGAATCTAACTGAGTTGTCATTATATTCTCCTTGAATGGATTTGTTTGAATTCAACTGTCTTACGATAGCATAATTAGCTTTAAAAGGGTAATTCGTCCAGGAAAATATTTACGATAGGAAAAACCAATACATTCTCGATTTCCTCTCTCACATCATCACTTTTAGCAATTTTTTTAAAATTTATTGGATATAAATCACAAAACGTTATTTTTCTTTAAATAATTACCTTACAAATCTTTACAAAAATGAATTTTTGAGCTAATAAGTGGAAGACTCTTCATAAAAATATCGCCTAATGACAAGGAGGCTCAAATGCAACACAAACTACTCTTCTCAGCAATCGCTCTTGCTCTTTCCTATTCTGCTCAAGCGGTTATAGTACCTGAGGGAACGCAATTAGATGAAAAACAGCATATCGTCATCAATAACGGGGCAGAACCACAAAGTTTTGACCCACAAAAAACCGAAGGTGTGCCAGAATCTGCCGTTGCTTATCAATTACTTGAAGGCTTAGTCACCTCAGACTCTGAAGGTAAACTTCAACCAGGTGTGGCTGAAAGCTGGGAAAATACACCTGACTTCAAAACTTGGACATTCCATTTACGTAAAGATGCTAAATGGTCAAACGGCGATCCTGTTACCGCGCACGATTTCGTATTTGCGTGGCGTCGTTTAGTGGATCCTGCAACTGCAGCGCCTTATGCAAGTTACTTAAGTTACTTACAAGTAGAAAATGCGCAAGACATCATTGACGGTAAGAAAAAACCGGCTGAATTAGGTGTTGAAGCAAAAGATGATTACACCTTTGTGGTTCATGCAACCAATCCTGTGCCTTATGCAGTCAGTTTAACGACTCACCAATCCTTATTGCCATTACCACAAAAAGTGGTCGAAAAATTGGGTGATGCATGGGTGAAAAAAGAAAACTACGTGGGTAATGGTGCCTATAAACTGACTAACCACATCATTAACGAAAAAATTGAATTTGAACGCAACCCACTTTATTGGAACGATAAAGAAACCGTAATCAATAGCGCTACATTCCTCGCTATTGAGAACCCAAGCACCGATGTAGCGCGTTATCGTGCAGGTGATTTAGACATGACCAATTATGGTTTACCGCCAGAACAATTCGCTAAATTACAAAAAGAATTGCCAGGCGAAGTATACATTACTCGTACCCTAGCAACTTATTCTTATGAGTTAAACAATAAGAAAGCACCTTTTGATAACGTGAATATTCGCAAAGCCTTGAACTTATCCCTTGATCGTAATGTGATCACCGATAAAGTATTGGGCCAAGGTCAAACACCAACCTATGTGTTTACCCCAACTTACATCGAAGAAGGTCACCTCATTCAACAACCTGCTTATTCAAAAGAACCGATGGCACAACGTAATGAAGAAGCCATTAAACTCTTAGAAGAAGCCGGTTACAGCAAAGCGAATCCGTTGAAATTCACCATTCTTTACAATACTAATGAAAACCACAAAAAAGTGGCCATTGCTGCAGCATCTATGTGGAAAGCGAACACCAAAGGTTTGATTGATGTGAAATTAGAAAACCAAGAGTGGAAAACTTACATTGATAGCCGTCGTGCGGGTCGTTACGACGCGGCACGTGCAGGATGGAATGCGGATTACAACCAAGCAACAACATTCGGCAACTATTTCTTATCTAATTCGAGTAACAATACCGCGAAATATGCGAACCCAGAATACGATAAAGCCATTGCTGAATCTTATGTTGCAACGGATGCGGAAGGACGTGCAAAAGCCTACGCGAAAGCCGAAGAAATTCTTGCAAAAGATTTCGGTATCGTACCAATCTTTAACTATGTGAATCCACGCTTAGTGAAACCTTATGTAAAAGGCTATTCAGGCAAAGATCCACAAGATCACATTTACTTACGCAACCTTTATATTATTAAACATTAATTCGTTGTTCGTATTTAAGTGCGGTTAAAAATTATCGTGTTTTTTGACCGCACTTTTCGCCCATTTTGGTTGGAGTTGTTATGCTCAAGTTTATTTTTAAACGGCTGTTGGAAGCCTTGCCAACGCTGTTTATTTTGATTACTTTTTCTTTCTTTTTGATGCGTCTCGCCCCTGGCAGCCCGTTCACTTCTGAACGCGCTTATCCACCAGAAGTCATGGCTAATATCGAAGCGAAGTATCATTTAAATGAACCATTACATAAACAATATTTCCTTTATTTGGAAAACCTTTCCAAAGGTGATTTTGGCCCCTCTTTCAAATATAAAGATCAATCGGTCAATGATTTAATCGCATCAGCCTTCCCTGTTTCCTTAAAACTAGGGATGGTCGCTTTCGCCTTTGCAGTGGTATTAGGTGTTACAGCGGGTACGCTTGCCGCGCTCAATCAAAATAGCCGCTGGGATTATATTCTAATGAGCTTTTCGATGCTTGGGGTCATTATGCCAAGCTTCGTCTTCGCGCCAGTCTTAGTACTGATTTTTGCCATTTATTTGGGTTGGTTACCTGCAGGCGGTTGGAATGGCGGTTCAGCAATGTACATTATTTTACCTGTAGCCTCCTTAACTATCGCTTATGTTGCAGGAATTGCACGTATCATGCGCGGCTCCATGATTGAAGTGCTGCATTCCAACTTTATTCGTACCGCCAAAGCTAAAGGACTTTCTACGTCGAGAATCATTTTAAAACATGCTTTACGCCCTGCCCTTTTACCTGTGATTACCTATTTAGGCCCTGCTTTCGTAGGGATTATTACTGGCTCAATGGTCATCGAAAGCGTATTTGGTTTACCTGGCATGGGGTTATTATTTGTAAACGGCGCATTGAACCGCGATTACTCTTTAGTTTTAAGTCTCACTATCTTAGTGGGCACATTAACTATTTTATTTAATGCGATTGTGGATATTTTATATGCCATCATCGATCCAAAAATTCGTTATTAAGGACAAGTTATGACAGATTATCGTACTCAGCCGATTAATCAGAAAAATGCGGATTTTGTGGAACAAGTGGCTGACCGTATTGAAGAAATGCAACTAGAAGGCCGCAGTCTATGGCAAGATGCGAAACGCCGTTTTTTCCGTAACAAAGCGGCCGTTGCCAGTCTGATTATTCTAGCGTTTATTATTGTATTTATTACCGTAGCGCCTTGGTTCTTCCCCTTTACCTATGAAGATACCGATTGGAATATGATGAGCTCCCCACCAACAATGGAAGGCTATCACTTCTTCGGTACCGATGCTTCTGGGCGTGATTTATTGGTGCGTACCGCTATCGGTGGACGGATTTCCTTATTGGTCGGTATTGCTGGTGCTTTCATTTCCGTCACTATCGGCACAATTTATGGGGCGATTTCTGGTTATGTAGGCGGTAAAACAGATATGTTAATGATGCGCTTTTTAGAGATTCTCAGCTCATTTCCATTTATGTTTTTCGTGATTTTGTTGGTGACTCTTTTTGGCCAAAACATTTTCTTAATTTTTATCGCAATTGGGGCCATTGCTTGGCTTGGTCTTGCACGTATCGTACGCGGACAAACCCTCAGCCTAAAAAATAAAGAATTCGTCGAAGCCGCCATCGTTTGTGGCGTACCTCGTCGCCAAATCATTTTGAAACACATTATTCCGAATGTATTAGGCTTAGTAGCAGTTTACGCCTCGCTTGAAGTACCGGGACTCATTCTATTTGAATCATTCTTAAGCTTCTTAGGATTAGGAACTCAAGAACCGATGAGTAGCTGGGGTGCACTCTTAAGTGATGGTGCTGCGCAAATGGAAGTCTCGCCTTGGCTATTAATTTTCCCGGCATTTTTCCTTTGCCTTACCCTATTTTGTTTTAACTTTATCGGTGACGGGTTGCGTGATGCGCTCGATCCAAAAGATAGATAGGAGCGAATCATGAATCCTTTATTAGATGTAAAAAATCTCTACGTTCGCTTCAAAACACCCGATGGTACCGTCACTGCAGTGAATGATTTAAACTTCACACTTAATGCGGGAAGCACGCTCGGCATCGTGGGTGAAAGTGGTTCAGGCAAATCACAAACTGCCTTTGCGTTAATGGGCTTATTGGCGGCCAATGGTACAGTGGAAGGTTCCGCCATCTTTGAAGGTAAAGAATTGGTTAATTTACCGAAGGCTGAATTGAATAAAATCCGTGCCGAGCAAATTTCCATGATTTTCCAAGATCCGATGACGTCTCTCAACCCTTACATGAAAATCGGTGAACAGCTCATGGAAGTTCTACAGTTACACAAAGGTTATGATAAACAAACTGCCTTTGCTGAATCCGTGAAAATGCTGGATGCGGTAAAAATGCCAGAAGCTAAAAAACGCATGGGCATGTATCCACACGAGTTTTCAGGTGGTATGCGTCAACGGGTGATGATTGCGATGGCTTTGCTATGTCGTCCTAAATTACTTATTGCCGATGAACCAACAACCGCTTTGGATGTGACCGTTCAAGCGCAAATCATGACCTTATTAAATGAGTTAAAACGTGAATTTAACACTGCCATCATCATGATCACTCACGATTTGGGCGTGGTAGCGGGTATTTGCGATCAAGTTATGGTGATGTATGCCGGACGAACCATGGAATACGGCACTGCAGAACAAATTTTCTATCATCCAACTCATCCTTATTCTATTGGCTTAATGGATGCAATTCCTCGCTTAGATGGCAATGAAGAACACTTGGTCACCATTCCTGGTAATCCACCGAATTTACTGCATTTGCCAAAAGGTTGCCCATTCTCGCCCCGTTGCCAATTTGCTACCGAACAATGCCAAACTGCGCCAAAACTGACCGCATTTAATGAAGGTCAATTACGCAATTGTTGGTTACCCGTGGAGAAATTTACCCTATGACAGTTTCAAATAACAAAGAATTACTCCTTGAAGTCAATCACCTAGGCGTTAGTTTTAAAATTAAAAATGATAAATCCCTTTTCTTCGCTAAACCGCAAACCTTAAAAGCAGTAAAGGATGTTTCCTTTAAGCTTTATGAAGGTGAAACCCTCGGTGTAGTAGGTGAATCTGGTTGTGGTAAATCCACGCTTGCACGTGCCATCATCGGCTTAGTCGAAGCGAGTGAAGGGGAAATCTTGTGGCTTGGTAAAAATTTACGAAAACAATCAGCTAAACAATGGAAAGATACTCGCAAAGATATCCAAATGATTTTCCAAGACCCGCTCGCCTCTCTCAATCCGAGAATGAACATTGGCGAAATCATTGCCGAGCCATTAAAGATCTATCAACCGCACTTAAGTGCTGCTGAAGTAAAAGAAAAAGTACAAGCGATGATGTTGAAAGTCGGGCTTTTACCGAACTTGATTAACCGCTATCCTCATGAGTTTTCTGGTGGCCAATGTCAGCGTATCGGTATCGCTCGCGCGTTAATCATTGAGCCTAAAATGATCATTTGTGATGAACCCGTTTCTGCGTTAGATGTGTCGATTCAGGCTCAAGTGGTAAATTTATTGAAATCCCTGCAAAAAGAAATGGGGCTTTCCTTAATTTTCATTGCCCATGATTTAGCGGTGGTAAAACATATTTCTGACCGCGTATTGGTGATGTATTTAGGCAATGCCATGGAATTAGGCAGCGATGAGGAAGTGTATAACAACACTAAACATCCTTATACCAAAGCCTTAATGTCTGCTGTTCCGATTCCCGATCCGAAATTGGAACGCAATAAGTCCATCGAATTACTTGAAGGTGAGCTACCTTCACCAATTAATCCACCGTCTGGTTGTGTGTTCCGTACTCGCTGCTTAAAAGCCGATGAAAATTGTGCGAAACAAAAACCACCTTTCACCAGCCAAAACAACAGCCATTTTGTGGCATGTTTGAAAGTCTTATAAAACCAAAAGTGCGGTTAAAATTCACCGCACTTTTTACTTTTACAATTCTAACTTTTCTTCGATTACTCTAGCTAAATCATCCAACATCGCATAACGTTTGCGATACATAGAACGTTTCTTACTCGGTACCTTATCAAGATTTCTGTCTATCTCTAAAGGTAATTCCCAATAGTCTTTCAACTGTCCACCTGATTCAACAAAAATCGCATCATAATCTACAACATAATGAGAACTTTGAATAAAACGCGATTTATTTTGATATTTTTGTGGAATGCCCAATAACGTCTTAAAACCCAACGCTTTCGTCAATGCTTTCATCGTTTCCACCATCAAATAAGCAGGACGTAAACCATGGCACGTTTTTGTGAGTTGCTTCACCATCTCTTTAGAACCTTCAAAATTGGGCCCCTGTACAACAGAAATAAGCAATGCCTCGCCAAGTTTAGCAAAAGTAAGCAAATACACTAATTCATTACGTGGTTTATGCCATAACTCCAGAACCCAATAACCTTCCATCGGTTGGTGCGTGGTCATCGACAATGTCATCTCAAAATCAGGAATTACCTCACCAAAACTTAATGGCGTTTTATAAATGGGTACTGAAAGTGCGGCCAATTTTTCAGGTAAAAAGAGTAGATTCTCACAGATAGCTTGGAAACGCTGTTTGCCATTAAAACGTTTATCTAAAAAGCGATAAACTAATGGATAGCTATAATCTGCATGTTCATTTAATAATTTCACAAGAAAAGGATGCTGATTAATAAATTGCTCAAATTGAGCAATTAATCCACGGTGTAAAAAAGCACGAAGACGATAACGTAGGCGCTTAAGCACATAAGAACGCCCAGGTCTATCGGGATAAACGGCTTCCGCTTTTGGCCAGCTATATTGATTCTCTTGAGATTCCATAGTTATTAATATAATTAAAGAGGCTTTAAATCACACAAAGCGCGCATTCTCTCATAATTTCAGCAATTTTTCTATTTGTGATATGCTAGGGTCAATTGATGAAAGGAACCACTATGTCTGAAATTAAACTGAATTATCATAAAGCGCATTTTCTTACGAGCGCCCCAAATATTCGTTCCATCCCAGAAGATACTGGAATTGAAATTGCTTTTGCGGGACGCTCAAATGCAGGGAAATCAACCGCACTTAATGCGTTAACCAATCAAAAAAGCTTAGCTCGAACCTCTAAAACACCTGGTCGTACACAGCTCATCAACCTTTTTGAAGTAGAGCTGAATTGTAAATTGGTGGACTTACCCGGCTATGGTTATGCTGCTGTTCCTGAGAAAATGAAAATCGAGTGGCAAAAATCCCTTGGGGAATATTTGCAAAAACGCGAATGTTTAGGTGGACTTGTTGTTTTAATGGATATTCGCCACCCTTTAAAAGATCTCGACCAACAAATGATTGAATGGGCTGTTTCTGCTGACTTACCGGTTATGTTACTTTTAACTAAAGCGGATAAACTCAGTCAAAGTGCGCGTAGCAAACAGGTCAAAATGGTACGTGAAGCGATTTTACCCTTCCAAGGTGATATTCAGGTTGAGGCCTTTTCTGCACAAAACAAAATTGGTATTGATAAATTGGCTGCCAAATTAGATAGTTGGTTTGCCCCACTTTTCTCATAGTTTTTTATTAAGAAAAAATGATTTCTGCGATCTGGATCGCAAAAATAGCACAGAATGCATGCTTTCATTCTGTGCTTTTTTTATAGTGCGAAAATCTGATTATTTTTGACCGCACTTTAAGGAATCTGAATGTCTCTTGCCATTGTTTATAGCCGTGCATCAATGGGTGTACAAGCCCCTCTTGTTACCATTGAGGTACACTTAAGTAACGGAAAGCCTGGATTTACCTTAGTTGGTCTACCCGAAAAAACCGTAAAAGAAGCTCAAGATCGTGTCAGAAGTGCATTAATGAATGCCCAGTTCAAATATCCTGCTAAACGCATCACCGTCAATCTTGCACCGGCCGATTTACCCAAAGAAGGGGGACGATTTGATTTACCTATTGCAATCGGTATTTTAGCTGCATCAGATCAACTTGATGGCAGTCGTTTAAAACAGTTTGAATTCGTTGGCGAGCTCGCATTAACGGGTGAATTACGTGGCGTACACGGCGTGATTCCCGCCATTTTAGCAGCGCAAAAAGCAAAACGAGCCCCCATTATCGCTTATCAAAATGCTAATGAAGCGTCGCTTGTCTCAGAGCAAGAGACTTATTTCGCTAAAAACCTTTTGGAAGTCGTGCAATTCTTAAATAATCAAGAAAAATTACCTTTGGCCTCATTACTCGCACAAGAAAGTGCAGTCGGATTTTCAGCTAAAAATCACTTAGATTTGACCGATATTATTGGTCAGCAACACGCCAAACGAGCTCTGACGATTGCAGCCGCAGGTCAACACAACCTGCTCTTTTTAGGTCCACCTGGGACGGGTAAAACCATGTTAGCAAGTCGTCTCACTGCATTGCTCCCTGAAATGACGGATTTAGAAGCCATTGAAACCGCTTCGGTTACGAGTTTAGTACAAAATGAATTAAATTTTCATAACTGGAAACAACGTCCGTTTCGATCGCCACATCATAGTGCCTCATTACCGGCCTTAGTAGGTGGAGGAACTATTCCCAAACCAGGCGAAATATCACTCGCACATAACGGCGTACTTTTTCTTGATGAATTGCCTGAGTTTGAGCGTAAAGTGCTTGATGCACTTCGCCAGCCATTAGAAAGTGGAGAAATTATTATTTCGCGTGCCAATGCAAAAATCCAATTCCCCGCTCGCTTTCAACTCGTTGCCGCGATGAATCCAAGTCCAACCGGGCATTACACTGGAACACATAACCGAACCTCTCCACAACAAGTGATGCGTTATTTAAACCGACTTTCGGGGCCGTTTTTAGATCGTTTTGATTTATCCATTGAAGTGCCTCTTCTGCCACAAGGTAGTTTACAAAATACGGGAGATAGAGGCGAAACAAGCCAACAAGTACGAAAAAAAGTCTTAAAAGTAAGGGAAATCCAGCTTGCTCGAGCCGGTAAAATCAATGCTTATCTTTCAAGCAAAGAAATTGAACGGGACTGTAAATTACAAGATAAAGATGCATTATTCCTTGAGAATGCACTGAATAAGCTTGGACTTTCAGTAAGAGCCTATCATCGAATTTTAAAAGTCTCACGCACGATTGCTGATTTAAATGGCGAAAAAGAAATACAACAATTTCATTTAGCAGAAGCGCTAGGATATCGGGCGATGGATCGGTTGTTACAGAAATTGTCTGCTACTTAAAAAATAAAAGGGCGAATGATTCGCCCTTTTTTATCTTCGATTTTTAATAATAAGAATGTTCACCACGTTGGTGTTCTGTGACGTCTCTTGCACCTTTTAATTCATTCGGGAAGAGCGAAACTAACTGTTTCTCTACCCCGTCTTTTAAGGTGACATCAACCATTGAACAACCGTTACAGCCACCGCCGAATTGTAGAACGGCATAACCATCATCAGTAATTTCAATTAACGTGATTTTACCGCCATGGCTGGCTAATTGTGGGTTGATTTGTGTTTGGATCACGTACTCTACGCGCTCAATTAAAGGCGCATCATCTGCAACTTTACGCATTTTTGCGTTAGGTGCTTTTAAAGTCAGTTGAGCACCGAGCTCTTCTGTTACGTAATCAATTTCCGCATCTTCTAAAAACGGTAAACTGATTTCATCTACAAATGCTGAAAAAGTATCGTATTTCATTTCAGTATCAGTCGCTTCAACTGAATTTGACGGACAGTAAGACACGCCACATTCTGCTCCAGGTGTACCCGGATTCACAACAAAAATACGAATATTTGTACCTTCTTCTTGTGTATCTAAAAGTTTCCGAAAATGTGCTTGTGCAGCATCTGAAATAAAAATTTGTTCCATAAATAAAGTCCTAATACTTGATGCAATATATCAGGAATGATACTCCTATACGGCAATTTTTTCTACATTTATTCCTATTTTTATAGATATAGGCAAATCCTATCTTTAACAGAATTTAAGCTCTGGCTAAGCCCCACACTTGTATTTCTTTTACACCTAATTTTCGAAGTTGTTTGGCTATTTCTGCCAGCGTTGAACCAGTTGTAATCACATCATCCACTAAAGCAACGCGTTCATAAGGAAAAGGCTTTTGGGTATTCACTGCAAAAGCATTTTTAAGATTGTGTCGTCGATCTTTCGCGGTTAAACCTCGTTGAGTGTGGGTATGTTTAATCCGTTTCACCACATGATGACAGTTAGGCACATCACACCAGCGACTTAACCAGTTCGCTAATAAATCAGCCTGGTTGTAGCCCCGTTGCCATTGTCTAAAATGATATAACGGTACAGGAATAATCGCCTGTGGCAGCGAGAGCCCATGTGTTCGTCTCGCCTCTCGCCCCGCAAGATAAAGCAAACGCGATAAACTGCGATCTAACCAAAACTGTTTTTGGAATTTAAAACGATGAATAAGTGAAGAAAGCGGTTCGAGATAATGCCCAATAATCACAATACGATCCCAAGCAGGTTCATTTCTCAAACAATGTCCACAGCCCATTGCATAATGTTGCAAGGGTGAACCACACCGCCCACAATAAGGGAAAGTTTTAATTTTCTTTTGGCATCGACTACACAATCCATTTCGACACAAATGAATAGTTCGCTTGCAATGCACACAGCTAAACTGAAAAAAATGAGAAAACATGAGAGAAATTGACCGCACTTTATTTTTTCGCTTTTTCAACTTGCTTAAAATGCTTTTCTTTTTTAGCCATTTCCATTCCTTCACCTTGTTTCAAAATATGAGGGGTCACAAAAATCACGAGTTCTCGCTTTTGATGACGTTCACTTTCCTTACTAAATAAGCGTTTAATACCTGGAATATCGCCCAATAATGGGACTTTATCAACACCTTTCGTGATCGTATCGTGGAATACACCACCCAATACAATCGTTTCGCCATCTTTGGCAAACACTTGTGTATTAATTTCTTGTTTATCAATGGATACGACTTCATTTTGTCCGTAAGCCACGCGATTCCCCGGGGAATTTTGACTCACTAATAAATCCAATAAAATATTATTATCCTTAGAAATATGCGGCGTAACTTCCAATCCTAAGACAGCCTCGCGAAACTCTACTGATTGCGTATCATTTTTACCATTCGTCACCACATAAGGAATTTCTGTCCCTTGTTTAATGCTTGCGCTTTTCTTATTAGTCGTGAGTAAGCGAGGGCTTGCAATAATTTCTACGTTATTTTCACGTTCAAGTGCGGTCAATTCTAAGTCTAATAATCGACCATTAATTTTAGCGACTTGAAGCGCTAATGAGCCAGCTGGCGTGACCGTTGTCGCAAAATTCACGTTTAAATTATTACTGATATTACTAAAGCCATTCGCATCTAGACTACCACTCACTCGATGGGCAGTTTCAGTGGGATTAAAAATGCCCCAACGCACACCTAATTCTTTTAGGCTTTCATCGGTAATCGTCACAATACGTGCTTCAATGACAATTTGTTCAATGGGTTTATCCAGCTCTGCAATTAATTTTTTGATATTTTTGACAGAACGAGCATCATCCTGAATCAGTAACACATTGCTTCGATCATCAAATGTAATTGTGCCGCTAGGTGAAAGCAAAGAACCGCTCCCTGTTGTTAAAGATTTCATCACATCAGAGGCCTTGGCAAAATGCAGTTTAACCGTTGTACTCACAAGTGGCGTTTCACTAGATAAACTTTCTCCGCTAATTGCCATAGGTTCTGTCATTTTCTCTGCATATTGTTCATGTTGAGAAGGCTTACCCAAATAATAAATATCATTTTCTTGATAAAAAGAGAGCTCTTTGATTTTTGCCACAGAACGCAATAAACGATCAAAATCTACGTTATCTAATTGCAATGAAAGCGTTCCTTCTAGCTCATCATCAATCATTAAATTGGCATTTTGCTCAAAAGCAAGTTGCTGGAGTGTCGCCACCATGGGAGCTTGTTTTAAGCGAAGTGAAAATACGCGATTCTCTGCCGCTGAGTAAGTTGTCCATAGGATCAAAAAACACATTAAAAACTGACCGCACTTTGTTTTTATTTTATGCTTTACCATTTTAAAATCTCATGATAATTGAGGTTGTTTGTTCACATTGCCCGGCTTTATAACCTTGAAGCGTCACGCTGTTTTTACTCACTTTTTCGATTAAATAGCCTTCTTTTCCAATCCTCTGCCCGACTCGAACAGGCAGAATATACCCATCATCATTAAATAACACTTCTGCCTGTTTACCATATTGCACAACTCCCACAACATGTAGCTGAGCCAATGGGCGTTCCTCCGCCAGTCTCGGCTCCGAATACACGCAAGTCGACACCGACGGTAGGGTGAGCCCCTCTTTTAGATATTCGGTTTGTTCTCTCTGTTTTCGATCAAAAGGATCTTGCGAAAATGCTGATACAGAAAAAAACGCTATCAAGATTAAGAAAAGCTTTTTCATTATTTGTCCTTATTTAATTGGAAAATTAACTCACATGTAATAGAAGCATTTTCCTCTTCATCTAATTTCTCAATGTTTAATTGCGTTAAAGAAAGTGTAGGAATATCGTTTAAAAGCGCGGTTAAAAATTGCTGTAAATCGACAAAATAGCCTTGCAATGACAAATGCAACAAAGTATGTTGAGAAAAATCCCAACGTAAATCCAACGCTCGAAGTCGCCCATTTAACAACGCCTGTACATGCTGATTAATCGGCAACACAGAATTAGCTAATTCTGGAGAAAGTTGTCGGCTGTCTGACTTTTGCCTTAAGGTTTGTAAAATCTTTTCCTGTTTATCCCACTCTTGCTGCTGCAAACTCAATTCTGCGTCAAGTCGATGCCTTTCATTGCTATTTTCAACGTAACGAAAAACAGGTAAAAAGATGACCGCACTTAATGCACTCAACCAAAAGGCTGCATGAACCATTTGAGGTAATCGAAGCCATCTCCCAAACCAACTTTGTGCACTTTTTTGAACAAGCTCATTGATAAAGTTCCTCATTGCACAGACTCCGATAAATGAATATCAAATTGAAAAAATAACTGCTGTTGCACTGGCTGAAACTTAGTTAAGTTAACCTCTGTAAAATGGCGTTTGAGAAATTGATGTATCTCCTCAAACTCTTGTTGGCTTTCTGTCATGCCTGAAAGGGCAACTTGCTTAGCATTAAGCGTAAATTCATCTAACTCGCCTTGTTGTAATGGCAGCTCAGTTAATAAATTAAGCATTCGATACACATATTTCGTATCCATTTCTGTCAGCTCATTCATTTCTTTCAGACTACTTTGTAGTTGCTGAACCTGAATGCGTTTCTGATGGACTTGATGAGTTATTTGTGTCAGTTTTTCTTTTGCCTGATTTAGAGTTTGCCCTTGTTGTTCATTGAGTTGGTTCAATCCAACAACAATCAAAACTGAGCAAGCTAGCCAAATTAAACCTTGCCACATAAAATGACGAAAAGCCTTTTGATGTTGTTCTAAGCGCCAAGGTAATAAATTAAGGCTAAACATCACCACTCTCCCGATTAATTGGAGGCCAAAGTGCGGGTGGTTTTAAAGATAAATCCACTAGCTTTAAATCGGTTTGCCAAAGTGCATTACCTAAAGCAATGAAAGGAAGATCTGTTTCGATACGCTGCCAATCCTGAGGCTGTAATTCGATTGCGTGTAAATTCAACATATCGGGCGTTTGATACACATAAACCTGTTCTATCGTTTCGGGAAAGCGTTGGATAAATTGTTGATAAAGTTCGGATAAATCACCTTGAGATTGCAAAACTTGTCGTTGTTGTAAGCGTTCACAAACGGCGAGACATCCTTGTTGATCTTGATATAAAAATAAGGTGTTAACCGGCTCTTGACCTAAAATGGCATAAAATGCACGTAAAATACTGTGATTCAGTAAATCAAGTGCGGTCAATTTTAGCGGCAAATATTTTTCTAATTCTGCATTGGCGCTTTCTTGTCGAATCGCCGTGATATCCAAACGGAAACCTTGTTTTAATGGCATGGCAAGATAATCAAACCATAATTCATCCAACGGAATCGGTAATTCTTTTTGCAAAATGAAACGACATTGTTGTTCACACTCCTGAGCATTGAGTGTTTGCGGTAAAATAAGCGTTTTAGACCAAGTCAAATGGGGTGAAATGGAACCAATAAAACAACATTGGTTCGCTTTTTGCGGTAAATGAGGTAATAGCTGGGGAAAAAAGTCCTTTTGTTGTCTATTTAAGCAAATAGATTGAACTTTGTAGAATTCATCTAGCCAAACAAAATAGAGGTTATCTTGTTGTTTACTCACACCAATTTTTTGTTTTAGCTGCTTTCTAGGAACAATTCCCATATTCTTTCCTATTCTTTAAGGGATTAATCTTTTATACTTAGCAGCCAAAATCATAATTTTGATTTTTTGAATATTCATTAAACCAGAGAGAATTTTACGATGCGGATCGCAAAATTAATATTAAGTACCCTATTTACGATATGTATACTGGGGTTAGTCGCCGGTGGTGTACTGTATTTTCACTTAAAATCCTCCTTACCATCGGTTGAGAGCCTAAAAACCGTTGAGTTGCAACAGCCGATGCAAATCTATACGGCTGATGGCAAATTAATCGGTGAAGTCGGTGAACAACGCCGTATTCCAGTGAAATTAGAAAATGTGCCTCAGCGTCTGCAAGATGCCTTCTTAGCGACGGAAGATAGCCGTTTTTATGAACATCACGGCTTAGACCCTGTTGGTATTGCTCGTGCGATTTTTGTTGCCGTCAACAATGGTGGGGCATCTCAAGGGGCAAGTACCATTACACAACAGCTTGCGCGTAACTTCTTCTTAACGCCAGAAAAAACCATTATTCGTAAAGCTCGCGAAGCAGTATTAGCCATTGAAATTGAAAATGCCTTAAGCAAACAAGAAATTTTAGAACTTTATTTGAATAAAATTTTCTTAGGGTATCGCTCTTATGGCGTTGCAGCCGCCGCTCAAACCTACTTTGGTAAAAACTTAGATGAATTAACACTTTCTGAAATGGCGATCATTGCTGGCTTGCCAAAAGCACCTTCTACCATGAATCCACTGTATTCGCCAAAACGTGCGGAAGAACGTCGAAATGTGGTTTTAAGCCGAATGTTGGATGAAAACAAGATCACCAAAGCAGAATATGATGCAGCGATTAAAGAACCAATTGTAGCAAGCTATCACGGTGCTAAATTTGAGTTCCGTGCAGACTATGTGACTGAAATGGTTCGTCAAGAAATGGTAAAACGCTTTGGTGAAGAAGATGCTTACACTAAAGGTTATAAAGTTTTCACGACAGTACTTTCAAAAGATCAAGCGGAAGCTCAAAAAGCCGTCCGTAATAACTTGATCGATTATGACATGCGTCATGGCTGGCGTGGCGGTGCACCACTTTGGAAAAAAGGTGAAACCCCATGGGATAATGAACGCATTGTCGCTTTCTTGAAAAAATTACCTGATTCAGAACCATTCATTCCAGCAGCGGTAACCGCATTAGGTAAGAATGGGGCAGAATTACTTTTAGCCAATAATGAAACGATGACGCTCTCTTCTAATGCAATGCGTTGGGCGGGAAGATCACCGGTTAAAGTGGGCGAACAAATTTGGATTCGTAAACGTGATAACGGTGAATGGATTTTAGGTCAAATTCCAGCAGCTAACTCTGCATTAGTTTCATTAAACTCTGATAATGGTGCAATTGAGGCCATGGTGGGTGGTTTTAGCTACGAACAAAGTAAATTTAACCGAGCAACCCAATCTTTAGTGCAAGTCGGTTCTTCGATTAAACCATTTATCTATGCGGCTGCGTTAGAAAAAGGTTTAACGCTTTCAAGCGTATTGCAAGACAGTCCTATCTCTATTCAAAAACCAGGACAACCTTTGTGGCAACCTAAAAACTCACCTGATCGTTATGACGGTCCTATGCGTTTACGTGTAGGTTTAGGTCAATCTAAAAATATGATTGCCATCCGAGCACTACAAACTGCAGGTGTTGGCTTTACGGCTGACTTCTTACAACGATTTGGGTTCAAACGTGACCAATATTTTGCCAGTGAAGCGCTTGCATTAGGTGCTGCATCCTTCACGCCATTGGAAATGGCGCGTGCTTACGCAGTTTTTGATAATGGTGGTTTCTTAATTGATCCTTACCTTATCGAAAAAATTCAAGATAATACCGGTAAAGATTTATTTATTGCGAACCCTAAAATTGCTTGTATTACCTGTAATGACATTCCTGTGATTTATGGTGAAACCAAAGATAAAATTGATGGCTTTAAAGATGTCGCAGAAGTGGCTAATCCTGATAACCTAAAATCCGCTAAAGGTAATAGCAACACCGATACAGATGAAGGTGAGGGCGATCAGCAACCTGAGAATGTACCTGACTTGCCAGAACTTCAAACATCCGCATTAAATGACGGTTCTGTTGATTTAATGGCGGATGCGAAAGACGGTGCAGCAAAACAAGAATACGCACCTCGTGTGATTAGTGGTGAATTAGCCTTCTTAATTCGTAGTGCATTAAATACGGCGATTTATGGTGAGCAAGGACTTAGTTGGAAAGGTACCAGCTGGCGTATTGCTCAAAGCATTAAACGTAGTGATATCGGTGGTAAAACCGGTACCACTAATAGTGCGAAAGTAGCTTGGTACGCAGGTTTTGGCGCAAACTTAGTCACCACAACCTATGTTGGTTTCGATGATAACAAACGCATATTAGGTAAAGGTGAAGCGGGTGCAAAAACCGCAATGCCGGCATGGGTCGCTTATATGAAAGCGGCACTTTCTGATGTTCCAGAACGTCAACTTGAGCTTCCTCCAAACATCATGGAAAAAACCATTGATAGTAACTCTGGTTTACTTTCTGAAGGTGGTGGCCGTAAAGAGTACTTTATCGTCGGTACCGAGCCTAAACGTACTTACATTGCGGAAATGAAAGAGCGCGGTTATTATGTCCCACCTGAGTTGCAACAACGCTTGAATGGCGGAACAGGTAAAACCAAAGACGCGATTCCTGCAACGCAACCAGAAGAATTATTCTAACCCTGATTTAAATACTAAAAGTGCGGTTAATTTTGACCGCACTTTTTTACGTCAAAAGGACAAATCATGTTAAGTTATCGTCACAGTTTCCATGCAGGCAATCATGCTGATGTATTAAAGCATATTGTATTAATGCTGATATTGGAAAATCTTTCGCTGAAAGAAAAAGGTTTTTACTATCTCGATACCCATTCTGGGGTCGGACGCTATCGTTTAAGTTCTAACGAATCAGAAAAAACCGGCGAATACAAAGAGGGAATTGGGAGACTTTGGGAAAGAACAGATTTACCCGAAGAAGTGGCTCGCTACGTAGATCTCATTAAAAAGTTCAATTATGGCGGTAAAGAATTACGCTATTATGCTGGCTCACCAATGATTGCCGCGCAATTATTACGTTCTCAAGATCGTGTATTACTAACAGAATTACATCCAAGTGATTTTCCATTATTACGCAATAATTTCAAAGAATTTAAAAATATCACCACAAAATCAGAAAATGGTTTCCAACAACTCAAAGCGACGCTTCCACCAAAAGAACGCCGTGGCTTAGTGCTCATTGATCCGCCTTATGAATTAAAAGAAGATTATGATCTCGTCGTGAAAGCGATCGAAGAGGGTTATAAACGCTTTGCAACAGGCACTTATGCGATTTGGTATCCCGTGGTACTACGCCAACAAACAAAACGCATTTTTAAAGGATTAGAAGCAACAGGAATTCGTAAAATTTTGAAAATTGAATTGGCTGTTCGCCCTGATAGCGATCAACGTGGTATGACCGCGAGTGGTATGGTCGTGATTAATCCACCTTGGCAATTAGAACAACAAATGAAGTCCATTTTGCCTTATTTGACCCAAACGCTCATCCCTGAAGGTACGGGAAGTTGGACAGTGGAATGGATTGTACCGGAATAATCCATTCCAAAACCGCGGTCAAAACGACCGCACTTTTAAATTTTAATTTTATTGGAATACAACACTAAACAAAGTGCAATAACCATAATTAAAATCGCGCCTGCGAATAAGATAGTATCAACTGAACTCTCATGATTCACAATAATCAGACGCAACATAGCGGTAATCCCCGCGTAAATAAAATAACGCAGAGGAAAGTGATAGCCGCTTTTAAAATATTGCACGATTAGGCCAATAAAACCGAAATATAAGAAAAACATCACGGCTTGTTCAGCAACATCATAAGGCACTACGCTTGATGTATTGAACACCATAATTGCTAAGCTATAGGTAATTTTAGCTAAAGCAATGATCAACACTAAAGCCAAAGCAATAAGTGAAAAACTTAATACCACTTTTAACACACTAGTCACTACTCGAGGCAGCTTTTCTAGTTCTTGAGATTCTTCCATAAAGTTCCTTTTTTGTTTTTTTGAATAACGAAAGGTGCGTATTTTAAAGGAATGTGATTTGGAGGTAAATAACCAAATTTAATCAAATAAAAAAGGCAGATATTTCTGCCTTTTCTTTTTTATATGAATGAATAATTACTCATCTAAGAAACTTCTTAAGGTTTCAGAACGACTTGGATGACGTAATTTACGTAATGCTTTTGCTTCAATCTGACGAATACGCTCACGGGTTACATCAAATTGTTTACCCACTTCTTCAAGTGTATGGTCAGTATTCATATCAATACCAAAACGCATACGTAATACTTTTGCTTCACGAGGTGTTAAACCTTCTAATACTTCATGAGTCGCCACTTTCAAGCTTTGTGCAGTCGCAGAATCTAATGGTAACTCAAGAGTTGAATCCTCGATGAAGTCACCTAAATGTGAATCATCGTCATCACCGATTGGGGTTTCCATAGAAATAGGTTCTTTCGCAATTTTAAGCACTTTACGAATTTTATCTTCTGGCATTCCCATGCGCTCAGCAAGCTCTTCTGGTGTTGCTTCACGGCCCATTTCTTGTAACATTTGACGAGAAATACGATTTAATTTGTTAATCGTTTCAATCATATGAACAGGAATACGGATTGTTCGCGCTTGGTCAGCAATGGAACGCGTAATTGCCTGACGAATCCACCAGGTTGCATAGGTTGAGAATTTATAACCACGACGGTATTCAAATTTATCTACCGCTTTCATCAAACCGATATTCCCTTCTTGAATTAAATCCAAGAATTGTAAACCACGGTTGGTATATTTTTTCGCAATAGAAATCACCAAACGTAAGTTAGCTTCAACCATTTCTTTTTTCGCACGACGAGCTTTTTGTTCACCTCGAGATACCGCATCGCAAATTTCACGCATTTGTTGGATAGTGAGATTCGTATGTTGCTCAATATTCGCTAAGTTATCTAAAGATAAACGGATACGTTCTTCATATTTTGGTAAACGTTTTGCCCAAGCTTTCGTTGATTTTAATGCTTTTGCTACCCATGCATCACTGCTGCCATTCGCAACAATCAGTGCCTCAAATTCATCTTTTGGCATACCTGCAATATCAACTAATACTTTTTGTAGTTGACGCTCTTCTGCACGTACACGTTTCATCATATTCTTCATTGATAAAACAAGTACATCAAATTGTTTTGGTACTAAACGGAATTGTTTAAAAATATCGGCGAGTTGAGCAATTTGATCTTTTGCACGTTTACCACTACGACCATGTTTTGCAATGGTCGCCAATGTTTTAGTATGTTGCTCTCTTAATGCTGCAAATCTTTCACGCGCTACTTCAGGATCGATGCTGTTATCTGAATCGCTGTCATCAGAACTTGAGCTGTTATCGCTTTCATCTTCCTCATCGCTCTCATCATCAACGTCTGCAGCAGATTCGGCACTTTCATCTTCATCAGCAAAATTTTCATCAATGTCCGCCGTTTCCTCTTCAGGAACATTTGGATCCACAAAGCCTGTGATTAAATCAGCCAAACGATAATTGCCTGCGTCAACTTGGTCATAATTATCTAATAATTCAGTTAACGCTTCTGGGTATGCCGCAATCGCAGTTTGGACTTCATCAATCCCTTCCTCAATACGTTTTGCAATGCTGATTTCATCTTCACGGGTTAAAAGATCAACGGTACCCATTTCACGCATATACATACGCACAGGATCGGTTGTACGGCCGATTTCAGATTCCACATTTGACAAAATCTGTGTTGCTTCTTCCACTGCATCTTCATCCGGAATCGTGTCATTCAACATCATTTCGTCACTTTCCGGTGCTTCATCAAGAACCGGAATGCCCGCATCATGCTGTAAAGTCTGCAACAACTTATCGTAATATTCTGGATCGATCAAATCTTCTGGAAGCAAGTCATTAATCTCCGCATAGGTTAAATAACCCTGCGTACGACCTAATTCCATAAGCTGTTCAATTTGTTCTGAATATTGCTCGGCGGTAGATTGTTGATTTTGTTCCATTTTTATTCCCGTTTTGCGTTATTTTTGGAAGATAAAAGCCCTTGTTTTGAACAGGAGATTTTACCATTGTTATGACGGATTAACTAACTGTTTTTTCTGCTCTTCTTTTCCCTTGAGCAAATTCACTAAAATTGCTCGCTCTTGATCAGTTAATCCTTCCGCCCTTTCTTTTGCAATCAGCATTTCAATGTCACGCTCAATCGCTTGAATATTCAATCGACGATAGTTTTGAGAGAATGCATTAATGATTTCTAAGTCATCTAATAGATGATCCCAAGAGGCTAATATTTCAAGGGGCTTACTGAATTCTGTATCACGAAAATATTCTAAAATTTGCCCTGTTGTAATGCCTTCTCGTTCACGGCAAAGTGCGGTCAATTTTTCGAGCAATTCGTAACCGGCCTCATGCTTTAAGGCTTGTAAACCCACATCCGAAATGCGATTTACTAACTGTGAATTCTGTAATAACAGCGAAATCACCACACGCATTGGTGTTTTCTTAATGGTTTTTTGTGGCGTTTTAGGTTTGGGTTCAGCCTTATCTATTTGATTTGGTATTAAGCTTTCAAGCTGTGATTGATCAAAGATCCCAAGCTTTTGCGCCAACATATTCCGCAATGAAAGACGAAGCATATCACCAGGGATTTGACGAATTAAAGGCGCCGCGAGTGCGACTAATTTGCCTCGCCCTTCTTGTGTCGAAAAATCCACCTGTGGACTTAAATGCGCAAATAAAAATTCTGTGAGAGACTGGGCTTGATCAATATATTCTTCAAACTTTTCTTTACCATATTGACGAATATAAGTATCCGGGTCTTCTCCATCTGGTAGGAAAATAAACTTGATTTGTCGTCCATCTTCCAGATAAGGCAAAGCGTTTTCAAGTGCGCGCCAAGCGGCATCACGCCCTGCTCTATCGCCATCGTAGCAGCAAATGACTTGCTCTGTTGAACGGAACAATAATTGAATTTGCTCCGAAGTCGTCGATGTACCAAGAGAAGCCACCGCATAATTCACACCAAATTGCGCTAATGCCACCACATCCATGTAGCCTTCAACCACCAGTAATTTTTCTGGTTCATCATTGATTTGTAAGGCTTCATACAAGCCATAAAGTTCATTGCCTTTATGGTACGTAATGGTTTCGGGGGAGTTCAAATACTTAGGTTTTTCATCCGTTAAAACACGTCCACCAAAGGCGACTGTTCGACCACGCTTATCCCGAATTGGAAACATAATACGATTACGGAATTTATCGTACACATTGCCACGATCGTTTCGAGAAAGCATACCTAAATCAAGCAACTTTTTCTGTTCTTCTCGATTTTTGCCGAATTGACGCAACACCGTATCCATCGCATTAGGTACATAACCAATTTGAAAACGAGCAATAATTTCTGGCGATAAACCACGTTGCTGAAGATAGCTTTGAGCAGGAATATTTAGCGGAAGTTGCGCTTGATAAAATGACGCAATTTCTTGCATCAAATCGTATAAATTACGTTTTGTCTGATAGCTCACATCCGGTTTATTGCCAAATTGGTTTGGGCGTTTTTCATAAGGCACTTCAAGCCCAGCCGAAGCAGCAAGTTCTTCAACGGCTTCAACAAATTCTAATTTGTCATAATCCATTAAAAATGAAATCGCATTGCCTTTCGCGCCACAACCAAAGCAATAATAGAATTGTTTTTTTTCACTTACTGTGAAGGAGGGTGTTTTTTCGTGATGAAACGGACAGCAAGCTTGATAATCTCGTCCCGCTTTTTTGAGTTTCACGCGTGCATTAATCACATCGACAATATTCGATTTTGTGAGCAGATCATCAATAAATTGGCGTGGAATTGAGCCTTTCATTGCCTTGCCTCCTTGAATACGATGCGAAAGTGCGGTTGATTTTGCGTGACTTTTTTTCGATGAGTTTAAAGCAACAAAACCGTGATACCCAAAAGGTTTCACGGTTTGTCTTAACTCGAGTTAGAAAATACTACAAATTAGTATAAACGGGTATTGCGCGCGTTTTCGCGAGCGTTACGTTTAGCGTGACGTTTAGCAAGCGTTGCTTTTTCACGTTTACGGATTGTAGTTGGTTTTTCATAGAATTCACGAGCGCGAACTTCTGCTAAAATACCAGCTTTTTCGCAAGAGCGTTTGAAACGACGTAAAGCTACGTCGAATGATTCGTTTTCACGTACTTTAATTACAGGCATAAGCCAATCACCTCAATGAGTTTAATTTAATTGCAATTTTAAATTTTTATTACTGCCGAATGAACGGCAAATTCAATAAAGGACGCAATTCTAATCGATCTTCCCTGCAAAAGCAAAGGAAAGATCGCCTATTTGCTGAAAATTTGGCGTTTGAACTGGTTTAAGCGGGCTAAACAAGGTAAAATCTTTGCCAATTTTTTTAATAAAATGAGAAGAAAATGCGTATTTTAGGAATCGAAACCTCCTGTGATGAAACAGGTGTCGCGATTTATGATGAAGATAAAGGCCTAATTGCCAATCAGCTTTACACGCAAATTGCCTTACATGCGGATTACGGCGGTGTGGTACCAGAGCTAGCTTCCCGCGATCACATTCGTAAAACGGCGCCATTGATTAAAGCCGCATTAGAAGAAGCCAATTTAACTGCTGATCAAATTGATGGTATCGCCTATACAAGTGGTCCTGGTTTAGTCGGCGCATTATTAGTCGGCGCAACGATCGCGCGTTCACTGGCTTATGCCTGGAATGTACCCGCTATTGGCATACATCACATGGAAGGCCATCTACTTGCGCCAATGCTTGATGAAAATCGACCGCACTTTCCATTTATTGCTCTCTTAGTTTCAGGTGGACACACCCAATTAGTGCGTGTTGATGGCGTAGGAAAATATGAAGTCATTGGCGAATCCATTGACGATGCGGCAGGCGAGGCCTTTGATAAAACCGCGAAATTATTAGGGTTAGATTATCCTGGCGGTGCGGCACTTTCACGTTTAGCCGAAAAAGGATCAAAAGATCGCTTTGTGTTCCCTCGACCAATGACGGATCGACCTGGTCTTGATTTTAGCTTTTCAGGTTTAAAAACATCAGCGGCTAATACGATTAATCAAGCGATCAAACAAGAAGGCGAATTAACTGAACAAACCAAAGCGGATATCGCCTTTGCCTTCCAAGATTCTGTCGTCGACACACTTGCAATTAAATGTAAACGCGCCTTAAAAGAAACGGGCTACAAACGCTTAGTGATTGCTGGTGGGGTGAGTGCAAACAAAAAATTACGTGAAACCCTTGGCACCATGATGAAAAATCTCGGTGGAGAAGTATTTTATCCGCAACCTCAATTTTGTACTGATAATGGCGCCATGATTGCCTATACGGGCTTTTTACGCTTAAAACAAGGTCAGCATAGCGATCTCGCGATTGATGTAAAACCACGTTGGGCGATGGCCGAACTCCCTGCAATTTAAGGAAAAAATATGGAAAATATAATTAAAGTGAGAGCCATGCGTGCAGCTGGTATTGCTTGTTTTTTAGTGCTTGCGATTATTGGTGCATGGATTTTTACCACGCCAAGCAGTGATATTGTTGATGCTCTTGCTGAAGCAGGAAAAATGGTGGGCGGCGGTGCCACTTACGGGACATTTATGCTCGCAGCCTGTCCACCTGTTGCAGGATTCATTGCCTATTATTTCTGGAAATGGGTGATTAAATAATGGCAAAACTCTATTTTTACTACTCTACGATGAATGCGGGTAAATCAACCACATTGTTACAGTCTTCCTATAACTATCGTGAACGCAATATGAACACCATGGTTTATACGGCAGCGATTGATGATCGTTTTGGCGCAGGCAAAGTCACGTCACGTATTGGTATTCACGAAGACGCGAATTTATTTACATCGACGAGTGACCTTTTTGCCGAAGTGAGTCAACGTTTACAACAAGAAAACATTCATTGTGTTTTGGTTGACGAAGCCCAGTTTTTAACGAAACAACAAGTGTATCAGCTAAGCGATGTCGTAGATAAACTGAAGATTCCAGTGCTTTGTTATGGCTTACGCACCGACTTCCAAGCAGAGCTATTTGAAGGCAGTAAGTATTTACTTGCTTGGGCAGATCAACTAGAAGAATTAAAAACAATCTGTTATTGTGGGCGTAAAGCCAATTTCGTTTTGCGTTTAAATGAACAAGGTGAAGTCATTAAGGAAGGGGAACAAATCCAAATTGGTGGAAATGACTCTTATCTTTCGGTTTGCCGCTATCATTACAAAGAAAAGTGCGGTCAGCTTTAACCTCATTTTTCAATTTTATACTCGGAGGACAATTTTATGCTAAAGAACAAAACATTCGGCAGTGCCTTAATCATTGCAGGCACGACCATCGGAGCCGGGATGCTCGCGATGCCATTAACCTCTGCCGGAATTGGTTTTGGTTATACCGTTTTATTACTAGTCGGCTTATGGGCGCTTTTGGTTTACAGCGGTTTACTTTTTGTTGAAGTGTATCAAACAGCCGATCGCCTGAATGATGGCGTAGCGACTCTCGCTGAAAAATACTTCGGCATCACAGGGCGTGTCTTAGCCACTTTTAGCTTGCTCATTTTACTTTACGCCCTTTCTGCGGCCTACATCACCGGGGGCGGCTCACTATTATCAGGCTTACCAACGGCTTTTGGCTTTGAAAGTCTTTCCTCCGAACTTTCAATCATTTTATTTACTGTCGTACTCGGTGCCTTTGTGGTTGTGGGTACAAAAGGCGTTGATGGCGCCACTCGTATTCTGTTTATCGGCAAATTAATCGCCTTTGCTTTTGTTTTATTTATGATGTTACCAAAAGTGTCTGTCGATAACCTGATGGCCTTGCCTTTAGATTATGCTTTCGTGATCTCTGCGGCACCTATCTTCTTTACCTCTTTTGGCTTCCACATCATCATGGGTAGCGTGAATAGCTATTTAGATGGTAGTGTCACTCAATTCCGTAAAGCCATTTTAATCGGTACAGCCATTCCTCTTGTGGCTTATTTGGTATGGCAATTAGCGACTCACGGTGTATTAAGTCAAAATGAATTTGTGCAATTGCTCCAAGCAGATCCAACACTTAACGGTTTAGTCAATGCCACACGTCAAATCACCAACTCCCACATCATGGGCGAAATCGTGCGTGTGTTCTCTGCACTTGCATTAATCACCTCTTTCCTCGGTGTGATGCTAGGCGTGTTTGAAGGTTTAGGCGATTTATTTAAACGTTACAAATTGCCACACAACCGTTTAACGCTTACCATTGCAGCCTTTACGCCACCACTTGCATTTGCCTTGTATTATCCTGAAGGCTTTATCGCTGCATTAAGCTATGCGGGTTTACTCTGTGCGTTCTACTGCTTGATTTTACCTATTGGACTAGCATGGAAAACACGTCAAGCAAATCCAAATCTGCCTTATCGTGTAATCGGTGGTAATGTGACTTTAGTGATTGCATTAGTTATTGGTGTAGCGATTATGATCGTGCCATTCTTAATTCAAGCAGGCTATTTACCTGCAGTAGCAGGCTAAAGTGCGGTAGATTTCCAAGGCATTTTTCTCATAAAAGTAGGGCTTAAACGCCCTATTTTTTTATTTTCAAAAAATTTTCATTTTTTTACCTCTCTTAATCTTTCCTTAAGATTCTCTTGTTTAAATACACTCATCGAAAGGCAAACAATCCAATCGATAAATAAATCTGAAAAATGTTAATCACTTAAGAAAAGATTAAGATTTGAATGATTTAATACATCTGAAAGCAAAGCTTTCAACTTACTTTATGATTATCTTATTTAGGAGAACAAACTATGAAAAAATTACTTACTGTTGCAGCTATCGCATTATCTTCTGTTGCCGTATATAACACCGCAATAGCACAAGGATTTAATGATGGTCACAAGCACAACACCCAACAAGGTTTTGTCGATGAAAGTGTTATTGTAAAAACCGTTGATGATGCATTAAATGCCAATGATGACACTCCAGTTCGTTTAGACGGACAAATTGTAAAACAAATTGGTAAAAAGGATTTCTTATTTAAAGACGCAAGTGGAAAAGAAATTCAAATTGAAGTCAGCAAAAAAGCATGGAATGGTGAAACGATAGCACCTCAAGATAACATTCAAATTATCGGTAAAGTCGATAAAGAATGGAATAAAACAGAAGTGGATGTAAAACAAATCATCAAAAAATAAGTAACAAAATGACCGCACTTTTCTTAAGTGCGGTTAAAAATCCCAAAGGAGAAGAAAATGGAAAACGTACAAACAATGTCAGATCTTATGCAGCAAATTCAACAACGAATTTATTCAATAAAAGCCTCTGCCATGCAGCAACAAACAGAAATGAAACAGTCATTAAATGAATGTATTGAGCAAAGTGAAGCCATTCAAAATCAATTAGTTCAAAGCCAACAGCAATTAACATCACAATTGGAATACGGCACGGCAGTATTAATTGAACTGGAACAAGGGTTACAGCTAGATTTCAGTACAGAAATCGCCGAATTTGAACAGTTGTGTCAAAATGAAACCGCCGATACGACAGAATTAACGCAACGATTGGAACAGCATGTACAGGAAAAAATCACGTTCCAATTAAACGAATTAAAAGCCAAAACAGGTATAGCCTTACAAGAGATTGGTCAGGTGACACTCCATATTAAGCAGTTATTTGGGGCAGAAAAAAGTGCTAAAGTGAAAGGGTTGGCAAAATTAAAACAACGTTTATATAAACGTTTTGGTAAACAGATTATTGCTTCAAAAGAATGCTTGGCAAAACAACTGGAACGCGGAGCCAGTAAATTAAGAGCTTAAAATGTCCGCTATCGTTTATTAAGAAGAAAAGTTAAACCGCACTTAATCTTGAGATGAGATGAAGTGCGGTCATTTTTTTAGTTTTTTTTTCGATTGAGACGGTTAAATCTGAGCCAAAAATTCTTCTTCCGTTAAAACGGTAACACCTAATTCTTGTGCTTTTGTGAGCTTAGAACCCGCCGCATCACCGGCAATCACAAAATCTGTTTTTGCTGAAACCGAGCCGCTCACTTTCGCGCCCATGTCTTGTAATAAGGCTTTAGCTTCATTACGTCCCATTTGAGTTAAGGTTCCGGTTAATACAACCGTTTTGCCTTTAAAGCGGTTTTCTGTCACTTCTTTGGTTTCCACGGTTTCCCAATGTACGCCTTGAGCGATTAAATCATTCACCACCGCGACATTATGTGGTTCATGCCAAAATGCTAAAATACGATTAGCTACCACTTCGCCCACATCAGGCACTTGCTGTAAGGCTTCTAAATCTGCATTTTGCAAGGCTTCCAGGGTTTTAAAATGATTCGCTAAATTCAATGCCGTTGCTTCACCCACTTCACGAATTCCTAAAGCAAAAATAAAGCGTGCTAACGTCGTATTTTTTGCTTTTTCAAGGCTCGCTAAGGCATTTTCAGCTGATTTTGTACCCATTCTTTCCAAGCGAGTCAGCGTGGTTAAATCTAACTTAAATAAATCAGCTGGCGTATGAATTAATTCACGATCCACCAACTGTTCGATTAATTTACCCCCTACCCCATCAATATCCATAGCTTTACGAGAAACGAAATGTTTAAGCGCTTCTTTACGCTGTGCTGCACAGAACAAACCGCCTGTACAACGTGCTACCGCTTCGCCTTCAATACGAACAATTGCTGAATCACATACAGGACAAGTCTCAGGGAAAACAATCGGTCTCGCATCTGCTGGGCGACGGTCGTGTAATACGCCAATAATTTGTGGGATCACATCTCCCGCACGACGAATCACTACCGTATCGCCAATGGCAATATCCAAGCGTTCAATTTCATCGCCGTTATGTAATGTGGCATTACTCACCGTGACACCTGCCACGAATACAGGTTCTAATTTGGCAACAGGTGTAATCGCCCCCGTTCTGCCTACTTGGAATTCCACGTCATTTAAGCGAGTTAATTCTTCTTGTGCAGGGAATTTATAAGCAATCGCCCAACGTGGTGCTTTTGAGATAAAACCTAATTTCTCTTGTAACGCAATATCATTAATTTTCAGCACGGTGCCATCAATATCGTAGCCAAGAGCACTGCGTTTATTTTGAATATCACGATAAAAATCCAACACCTCATTGGTGCCATTACATAAACGGATTTCTGGATTCACTGGAATGCCAATAGACTTCAACCATTGCAAACGATCATAATGCGTATTCGGCAAATCTACCCCTTCCGCAATACCAATACCATAAGCATTCAATACCAATGGGCGCTTACTCGTAATTTTGGGATCAAGTTGGCGCAACGATCCCGCTGCTGCATTACGTGGGTTAGCAAAGGTTTTCTCGCCTTTCTCTAACGCCTGCTGATTTAAACGCTCAAAGCCTGCGTGTGGCATAAATACTTCACCACGCACTTCTAAACGAGCGGGAGGATTGTCCATTAAAAGCTGCAAGGGAATATTTCGAATCGTACGAATATTGACAGTAATATCTTCCCCTGTCGTCCCATCACCACGGGTCGCGGCTTGAGTCAGCACACCATTCACATACAAAATACTCACGGCTAAACCATCTAATTTGGGTTCACAACAGAAAGTAAGCGGGTCAGGCAAACGAATAAGACGATCTTCAATACGTTTTACGAATGCATAAAATTCCTCGTCTGAAAAGGCATTATCCAAAGAGAGCATAGGAATTTCATGACGAATTTGAGCAAAACCTGAAAGCGGTTTGGCGCCCACACGTTGAGTAGGTGAATCTGCCGTAATGAGTTCCGGATGAGCGGCTTCTAAGGCTTTAAGTTGGTGAAATAAACGGTCATATTCTGCATCAGGAATAGTTGGATTATCCAACACGTGATATTCATATTCATAACGACGAAGATCCTGACGTAATGTATCAATTTGTTGCTGAAGGCTCATAATGTTCTCTAACGGTTTACTCATTGAATTAAAATGGGCGAACCATCGGCTCGCCCAAAGTGCGGTTATTTTTTCGTGCGTTTTATGCGATGCGAGATAAATAATCCTGCTCAGCTACATCATCAAAAATCTCTTGCTGATCAGTCAACACTACGCCACCTAAATCTTCTGCGATGGTTTTCGCTGCGCGAATCATCATACGTAAGTTAGCCAAATTATTACCTGGAGAAGGCAACTGCATAAAGAGCACCACGCCCATGGTTGAAAACTCAGCCATATTGTAATAATCAAACGTACCGGGCTGTTCAATATTGGCTACGCTAAATAACACCGGGCTTGCCACACTTAAATCAAAATGTCGGTGATACATTTGACGCTCACCAAAAATGAATCCCAAGTTTTCTAAAGATTGAGATAACTGCGGACCATAGAATTCACGATTTTGATTTGAAATGACATAAAGTTGAACAAAGCCAGTGGTTTGTTTTGGTTTTTCCACCTCTACCGGTTCGTGATAGTTAAAATGCACGTTCTCATGAGCAGGTTCTTGAGTTGGATTTAATGACATCTCGGCCAACTGCTCACGCAATTCAGGCGAAGAAGAATTCACACCGTCAAAATCATTGCTTTGTGCTTCTAATTCTTCAATTGTCATTTCAGCTACACGCGGTTTTGGTTGTACATTTGTTTCAGGATAAACCACGGGTTCAGGTTGTGGCGCAGGAGCAGGTTGCGCCGTTTTCATCTCATAAACTGGCTGATTTGGTAAGGAGATTTTAATATCATCGACGCTTTTTTCTATTTGACGCGCATCCACTTGAGCACGTTGCTCATCAAAATTAAATTGCTGTTGGCTTGCTGCCTGTGGTGCCACTTTAGGTTGAACACTTTGTTGTACAGGCTGTGCCGCTTGAGCACGATGTGTTAAACGAATATCCGCATTAGGATCAGCAGCTTGCGAAAAAGGATTGACCTCACCGTTTTTAGAAGTGCGGTTAAATGTATTCGCGCTTTTAAAATATTTTGATTTCTCACGGCGATTTGACCATAATCCGTGTACCACTAAGGCAATTAAAGCAATTACCCCTAAAATAATCAAAATGGTATTTAAGTCCATTCTTGTTGCTCCTTAACGCAATGATTTTTTGCTAATCCTACCACATTTCCACAGGTGAAAAAATAGGAAAGCAAACAAGATATTAAAAGGGATGAGATGGAATTTTTCTCAAAAAATATTGTCTTTCTGTGACATTTTGTATTTTTTACTTTTTAATTTAAAGGAACAATGATGATCGATCAAAATGAAATAAAATCTGCTTTCAATCATTTCGTGATGGGTTGGCATTTCATTACGCAAAAAGGCCTCCGCCGTTTTGTGATTATGCCGATTTTACTTAACGTCGTCCTACTCACTGGCTTATTTTGGCTATTTGTTTCACAAATTTCCACGATGATCGATTGGGTGATGAGCTTTATTCCAGATTGGCTAAGCTTTTTAAGTGTGATTTTGCTCGTGCTTTCTATTGGCTCAATTCTCTTATTTTTCTATTTTGCCTTTACAACACTTTCAGGCTTTATTGCCGCACCGTTTAATGGATTGTTAGCAGAAAAAGTCGAAAAAATGCTGACTGGCGAAGCTGTTAATGATGATGGTTTTGCTGAAATCATGAAAGATGTGCCGCGTATGCTAAATCGTGAATGGCAAAAACTATGGTACAGCTTACCGAAATTTGTGGGCTTGTTCTTATTGAGTTTTATCCCCGTTATCGGACAAACCATTATTCCAGTACTAACCTTCCTATTTACTTGTTGGATGATGGCGATTCAGTACTGTGACTACCCGTTTGATAACCATAAAATTTCTTTTGGCATTATGAAAAATGCGTTAGGCGAAAGACGTTCTCAAAGCCTGACATTCGGAGCATTAATTACCCTTTGTACCGCATTGCCAATCGTGAATTTAGTGATTATTCCTGTGGCGGTCTGTGGTGCAACGGTAATGTGGGTCGAAAATTATCGCTCACAATTAAAATTTGATATGAATTTTGACCGCACTTCCGGTTCAACACAAATTGTGACACGTTCTAGTAGTACTGAAATTAAGCCTTCAGGAAATAACATCGTGAATAAATAGCATTTAGTTATAAAATATAGCTATTAACTATTTTTTTTATATAAAAGCCGGTGTTATAACTACTGCATCAACTCATTCCAAAATATAAAAGGACAGTAAAATGACAATTTATGCAGATAACTCATACTCAATCGGTAATACTCCATTAGTTCGTTTAAAACACTTCGGACACAATGGTAACGTTGTCGTAAAAATTGAAGGTCGCAACCCAAGCTTTAGCGTGAAATGCCGTATTGGTGCCAATATGATTTGGCAAGCAGAAAAAGACGGCATTTTAACAGCGGGTAAAGAAATTGTAGATGCAACCAGCGGTAACACCGGTATTGCTTTAGCTTATGTAGCAGCAGCGCGCGGTTACAAAATCACCTTAACCATGCCTGAAACCATGAGTCTTGAACGTAAACGTTTATTACGTGGTTTAGGCGTGAATCTTGTGCTTACTGAAGGCTCAAAAGGGATGAAAGGTGCGATTGCTAAAGCAGAAGAAATTGTGGCGTCTAACCCAAATCATTATGTGATGCTAAAACAATTTGAAAACCCGGCTAACCCGGACATTCACCGTCAAACTACCGGTGAAGAAATTTGGAAAGATACTGAAGGTAAAGTCGATGTTGTGGTTGCTGGTGTGGGTACCGGCGGTACAATTACCGGTATTTCTCGTGCGATCAAATTAGATCACGGTAAAAAAATTACCTCTGTAGCGGTTGAACCAACAGAATCACCTGTTATTAGCCAAACCCTTGCTGGTCAAGAAGTGAAACCAGGTCCACACAAAATTCAAGGTATCGGTGCGGGCTTCATTCCGAAAAACTTAGATTTATCATTAATTGATCGCGTGGAAACTGTAGATAGCGATACAGCAATTGCTACCGCTCGTCGCTTAATGGCTGAAGAAGGTATTCTTGCGGGTATTTCTTCAGGTGCGGCTGTGGCAGCAGCTGACCGCTTAGCAAAACTACCAGAATTCCAAGATAAATTAATCGTTGCAATCCTACCTTCTGCATCAGAACGTTATTTAAGTACAGCGTTATTCGAAGGTATTGAAGCTTAATCTATTGATTGAATTCATTTTATCTAAGGTCTGTTTTTACAGACCTTTTTTGTTTATTAATTAAACAAATTTTATTTGATATAACTAAAGGAAATAATTCATAAATAAATAATACTTTTCTTTTCTTTTTCGCTTCTTATAATTCATTTCACTTTCGTTATTTATCTAAAAAAGGAATACTTATGAAAAAATCATTTTTTAGCACCGCACTTTTAGCGGCAGGATTAGCCCTTTCTACTTTTGCTAACGCCGGGGAAATTGCTGATCGCGTTGAACAAACTAAAACCTTATTAGTCGGTACTGAGGGTACTTACGCACCATTTACTTTCCATGACAAAGATGGCAAGTTAACCGGTTTTGATGTGGAAATTATCGAAAAAGTTGCGCAAAAATTAGGTTGGAAAGTTGAATTTAAAGAAACCGCTTGGGATGGCATGTATGCAGGTTTGAACGCAAAACGCTTTGATGTTATTGCGAACCAAACCAATCCAAGCCCTGAACGTTTAAAAAAATATGATTACAGTGCACCTTATAACTACTCTGCTGGCGTAATCGTGACGAAAGCCGATAACGATAGCATTAAATCATTCCCTGATTTAAAAGGTAAAAAATCTGCACAATCTGCAACTAGTAACTGGAGCAAAGATGCACGTGATAATGGTGCGATTATCGTGACTGTAGATAGCTTGGCGCAAAACCTTGAGGCGGTAAAACAAGGTCGTGTTGATGCAACAGTAAACGATAAGCTTGCAGTATTAGATTACTTTAAAAAACAACCTAACTCAGGCTTAAAAATTGCTGTAGAAAGTGATAAAAAAATCCCAACTGGTTTTGCTTTCTTGAAAGGTGAAGAACCGCTTATTGCAAAAGTGAATCAAGCACTTGAAGAACTACGCAAAGACGGAACTTTAAAACAAATTTCAATCAAATGGTTTGGCGATGACATTACTCAATAATTGGTTAGCCAGCCTTCCATTTATGACCGCAGAACGAGCTGATTATGTAATCAGCTCGTTTTGGCCTATGATGGAAGGGGCAATTTTATATACGATCCCCCTTGCGGTCATTTCCTTCTTTTGCGGTTTATTCATTGCAGTTATCGTGGCTGTGATTTGCACATTGCCACATCCCAATTTAATGACCAAAATTCTGCAGGGCATTTGTCGCACTTATATTTCAATTATTCGCGGCACGCCAATGTTGGTGCAGATCTTCATTATCTTCTACGGTTTACCTGAAGTTGGTATCAAGCTAGAACCTTTTCCAACCGCAATTATTGCGTTCTCCATTAACATTGGTGCTTATGCAGCAGAAACGGTGAGGGCCTCCATTCTTGCGATTCCTAAAGGTCAATGGGAAGCCTCTTATGCGATAGGCATGAATTACACACAAGCTTTCGTGCGTACCATTATGCCGCAAGCTTTACGTATTTCCGTCCCTTCGCTATCAAATACCTTCATTAGCACAGTGAAAGATACATCCCTTGCTTCACTCGTTTGGATTGCAGAATTATTCCGTGTGGCACAAAACATCACAGCCGAAAACTACGAATTTATTTTAATTTATAGTGAAGCGGCTCTCATTTATTGGGTATTCTGTTTTGTGCTGTCGATAGGGCAAACCCGCTTAGAAAAACGCCTTTCTCGCCATTTATAAGGACTGGTTATGTTAAAAGTCACGAATATTCAGAAAAGTTTTAATGTCCACCATGTATTAAAAGGAATTGATTTTGAAATTAATAAAGGTGAAGTGGTTGCCATTCTGGGCCCATCAGGTTCAGGCAAAACGACCTTTTTACGCTGTTTAAATTTGCTCGAACGCCCAGAAAAAGGAGTATTAGCATTTACCGATGGAAGCTTAACCATTGATTTCAGCAAGAAGATCAGCAAATCCGATGAACTAAAATTACGTCGTCGTTCCTCAATGGTGTTCCAACAATACAATCTATTTCCTCACCGCACGGCACTTGAAAATGTGATGGAAGGGATGGTGGTTGTGCAAAAACAACCGAAAGAGATTGCACGTGAAAAAGCCTTAGCATTATTGGAAAAAGTTGGTTTAAAAGCAAAAGCGGATTTATATCCCTCTCAACTTTCTGGTGGTCAACAGCAACGTATAGGAATTGCCCGAGCTTTAGCGGTTAAACCCGATATTATCTTGTTAGATGAGCCCACTTCTGCTCTCGATCCAGAGCTCGTCGGTGAAGTGTTACAGGCGCTCAAAATGCTCGCACAAGAAGGCTGGACAATGATTATCGTCACACATGAATTGAATTTTGCCAAAGATGTGGCAGATCGCGTGATTCTCATGGAAAATGGTCAAGTTGTTGAACAAAATACCGCGGCTGAATTCTTCAGTCATCCACAGCAAGAACGCACCAAACAATTCTTATTGCAAGCTAAAATGCCAATGGAATTCGAAGATTATTGTATTTAATCCATCCTAAATATAAAAAGAGCGGTCAAAACAACATCATGAATTTTGACCGCTCTTTCTATTTGAATAAATTACATAATGGCATTATAGAATACTGCCGCTAAAGCCGCCCCGATAAATGGCCCTACAACCGGCACCCAACTGTATCCCCAGTCAGCTCTAGTTTTTAATGTACCACCAAGGAAAAGACCTAAGGTTAAACGCGGACCAAGATCTCGAGCAGGGTTGATCGCATAACCGGTTGTTCCACCTAAGCTCAAACCAATTGCCCAAACTAAAATCGCTACTGGTAATGCCCCGATAGAGCCTAAACCAATTGGCGTGCTTTCTGCCGTGCCTGGTAAAGTGATGTTTGCCCCTGCAAGATAGAAAATTACGAAGACAAGTACGAAGGTGCCAACGATTTCGTTCACTAAGTTGATTGGATAGTTACGAATTGCTGGTTCAGTACAGAAACAAGCGCGTTTTAAGCCCTCTTCTTCGGTGGCTGCAAAGTGATCTTTATACATAATGTAAACCAACAACGCACCTACCATGCCACCCACTACTTGTGCCGCAATATAGCCAGGTACCAATTCCCAAGCAAACGCACCTTTCATTGCCACGCCAAGTGTTACCGCAGGATTTAAGTGTGCCCCACTGTAAGGACCTGTTACAACGACGGCCACATACACCGCAAATGCCCACGCGGTAGTAATCACAATCCAACCAGAACTTTGCCCTTTCGTTTTATTTAAACATACGTTGGCCACGACACCGTTACCTAACAGGATTAAGAGTGCTGTGCCAAAAAATTCTGCAAAATAGGCATTCATAAGAGAATCTCCAAATAATGATTAACTTAATGATTTCATTGAAGAAATCTTGCTTTGCAATTCCGTTCGTTGTTTGATCAAATATTGAGATACTCAAAGTGAGTGGCTTCATTATCTAGTTTTAACCAATTAATTCAATAGATGAAACCGATCTATTTTCTAAAAATGAGAGAGGGATCACATTATTTTGTGCGTTAACGCAATCGGTTGCATATCTTCAGAGAAAAATCTGTGATGATAATCACAAAACCCAACATTGCTTGTTCCAATTAGATTCGAATTCAATTAAGTTAGGTTCGCAATTTGTTCGTTTAAGCTCAAAATTTCTTCATTCATTTAATGAGAGTGCCGAGCACTCTAAGGAATAGAACCATGACAGACAAAAAATACATCATCGCTTTGGACCAAGGTACCACAAGCTCTCGTGCAGTATTATTAGATCACAATGCGAATGTTGTCGAAATCGCCCAACGTGAATTTACACAAATTTATCCACGTGCAGGCTGGGTGGAACATAATCCAATGGAAATTTGGGCAACACAAAGTTCAACATTAAACGAAGTGGTTGCAAAAGCAGGCATTACCTCAGATGAAATTGCGGCAATTGGTATTACCAACCAACGTGAAACCACCATTGTGTGGGAAAAAGCAACCGGCACACCGGTTTATAACGCAATTGTGTGGCAATGTCGTCGTACCGCAGATATTACTGACAAACTTAAAGCGGATGGTCATGAAGAATATATCCGCAACACCACAGGGTTAGTAGTGGACCCATACTTCTCCGGCACAAAAGTGAAATGGATTTTAGACAATGTAGAAGGTGCTCGTGAAAAAGCGGAACGCGGTGAGCTTCTATTTGGTACCGTGGATACCTGGCTTGTATGGAAATTAACTCAAGGCCGTGTTCACGTAACTGACTATACCAACGCATCCCGTACCATGTTATTTAACATCCATACGAAAAAATGGGATGACAAAATGTTGGAATTATTAAATATTCCACGTTCTATGTTGCCTGAAGTCCGTAATTCTTCCGAAGTGTATGGTAAAACCAATATCGGGGGTAAAGGCGGTGTGCGGATTCCAGTTGCAGGTATCGCGGGTGACCAACAAGCTGCACTTTACGGCCATCTATGCACACGCGCAGGCCAAGCGAAAAATACCTATGGTACAGGCTGCTTTATGTTGCTTCACACCGGTGATAAAGCCATTACCTCTAAAAATGGCCTATTAACCACCATCGCGTGTAACGCCAAAGGTGAACCTGAATACGCACTTGAAGGTTCGGTATTTATCGCAGGCGCGTCAATCCAATGGTTACGTGATGAACTCAAAATCGTTCATGACAGCTATGACTCCGAATACTTCGCACAAAAAGTCCCTGACAGTAACGGTGTGTATGTTGTTCCAGCCTTCACCGGTTTAGGTGCACCTTATTGGGATCCGTATGCACGAGGTGCAATTTTCGGTCTTTCTCGTGGTTCTAACCGTAACCATATTGTACGCGCGACCCTTGAATCTATCGCTTACCAAACCCGTGATGTGTTAGAAGCAATGCAATCTGACTCCGGTCAACGCTTACAATATTTACGTGTTGATGGTGGCGCAACCAACAATAACTTCTTAATGCAATTCCAAGCGGATATTTTAGATGTGAACGTAGAACGTCCAGTGGTGAAAGAAGTGACTGCACTTGGTGCCGCTTACCTTGCTGGTCTTGCAGTTGGTTTCTGGAAAGATTTAGACGAACTTCACGACAAAGCACGTGTTGAACGTACCTTCACCCCAGACAACGATGAAGAAAAACGTGAACGTCGTTATAAAGGTTGGAAAAAAGCCGTTAAACGCTCATTAAAATGGGCGAAAGAAGACGCGGAATAGTCCTTCCTAGCCAATAATAAAGTGCGGTCAAAATCACTTGTGTTTTTGACCGCACTTTTATATTTTTAGGAAATATATTATCAATAAATGCTCATACAATACGTCAGGGCTTATCTTGTAGCTTTTTCTAATTCTTCATCCGAAATACTCTTGTCATATTTAAACTCCAATGCTAGATTGTCAGGAAGTAACATTCCTGAATATCCACCAAGAGAATCCTAATGAAGTGGCACTATAGTTACAAATTAGCATCCTGTTCTAAAAATAAAATTAAGAATTTACTAATTAGAAAAAGAAAAAAATACCTGTTTTAGAATTTAATGCAGTCTTAACCAACCTATGTAATTCACGAAAAAAAACATGGATATGTATGTACCTTGATATTATATTTAATAACCTATTTAATCGGTTATGATCGCAAATGCTTTCATCTTCATAATCATCAATATTTTTGTCTAACTCTCTATTAATCACATCAAAAAAATTAGTGCTCCATATTTCTCTATACACATCATCATCTAACTCTAATTCCTCAAGATCTCCAGGTATACATTGGTTATAATTAAGTCGATGCATAGCCTCTCGAGTAAGTGGAACCGAAATTAACTTCATAATTTACTCCTTAATTTTAAAATGAGTACCTAATTATATTCGCTTTGTGTTCTACCCATTTTCTTTCCATTTTTATATCTTCCTAGCTAATAGGAACAGTCGAATTATGTACTGAAGATGAAACCAAGTGCATCCGACCTGTATGGTTGTGCCAAGTAACATCAGGTATCTTGTATTTTCCCCACAATTTCATCCTATAACATAATAAATTATAAAGTTAAGAGGCTTTTAAATTACTTCATCAATCAACTATACTGCTGCCGATACTTTTCTAAATTATCTTGAAAATGCTGAATATAATATTCGATGTCTTTTTCTCGGTAGCCGAGAATTCGACCAATTTCACGTTCCACTTTTGGATCAAAACCATTCACAGTGCTTGCAGGAAGTAACACTTCCATTTGTTCAGCGAGTGCAAGAGATTGAGGTAAATAGACAATAAAATCAGTTAAGCAGACATCATTAATATGACGTTGCACTGTTTTTGAATGAAGCATTCCTAGTTCAAGATAAGGGAGAAAGGCGTCAGGAATACCGAGCTCCTGATTGAATAATGCCACTTGCTTTTCGCCCCTTAACATTAATTCCAGCTCCTTGCCTTCATGCGGCCCAAGAATACCTTTTTCCATAAGAATATTCCTTTCGTTGAAATAAAAAAGGGGATTGGATGATTGACCAGATCCCCTTCATTGTACGCCTATTTGGCCACAATGTTCATCTAAATGACGAAATTATTTTTTCCAATTTTTCAACGCATCGGCAAAAGCATTCCCCATTGCACTATTTCCTCTAGGATTACGATCTTGACGAGGTGCATTACTTCTTGGTTTTGCGCTTAAAGTGCGGTCAGATTTGCCGTCATTTTTGACCGCACTTTCATCTAATCGCATCGTTAACGCAATACGTTTACGAGGCACATCCACTTCTAAGACTTTCACTTTCACGATATCGCCCGTTTTCACCACTTGATGTGGATCTTCTACGAATTTATCGCTTAGTGATGAAATGTGTACTAAACCGTCTTGGTGAACGCCGATATCCACAAATGCACCGAAGTTGGTCACATTGGTGACGGTACCTTCTAAAATCATACCTGGTTTTAAATCAGTGATTTCTTCCACGCCTTCTGCGAATACGGCTGTTTTAAATTCACCACGCGGATCGCGCCCTGGTTTTTCCAACTCTTTGAAAATATCTTGAACGGTTGGTAAACCAAATTGCTCATCAATGAATTGTTTTGCATCAAGCTGACGTACCACACCCGCATTGCCCATTAAATCTTGGATAGATTGCGCGGTAGCTTGCAAGATTTTTTCCACTACAGGGTAAGCTTCTGGGTGAACCCCTGAAGCATCAAGTGGATTTTTCCCGCCTGCAATACGCATAAAGCCCGCACATTGCTCAAAGGCTTTTGGCCCTAAACGCGGCACTTTTTTCAATTCGCTACGGCTTTCAAAACGACCATTTTCATCACGGTATTCCACAATGTTTTGCGCTAAGGTTTTCGTCATCCCCGCCACGCGAGCAAGCAATGGCGCCGATGCCGTATTCAAATCCACACCCACCGCATTTACACAGTCTTCCACCACCGCATCGAGTTTACGCGCAAGTTGGGTTTGGTTTACATCGTGTTGATATTGCCCTACACCAATGGCTTTCGGTTCGATTTTCACTAATTCTGCCAATGGATCTTGTAAACGACGCGCAATTGATACCGCGCCACGCAAAGATACATCTAAATTCGGGAATTCATTTGCGGCAAATTCAGAAGCGGAATAAACGGACGCGCCAGCTTCACTAACCACAACGGTTTGCGGTTTATTTTCTTTAATTTCTTTAATCACTTCTTTCGCAAAACGTTCTGTTTCACGAGAAGCGGTACCGTTACCAATAGCAATTAACTCTACGTTATGTTTGCGGATTAAGCTGAAAATCGCCACTTGCGCTTCAGCTTCACGGCCCGTGTGTGGATAAATGGTGGTAGTGTCTAATAATTTACCTGTGTTATCCACCACCGCGACTTTAACACCCGTACGTAAGCCCGGGTCCAAGCCCATGGTGCTTTTCGCGCCAGCCGGTGCCGCCATCAAAAGTGCGGTCAGATTTCGAGCGAAAACATCAATGGCCTCTTCTTCCGCTTTTTCACGTAAACTTGCCATTAATTCCGTTTCTAAATGCAACGAAACTTTGATTTTCCATGTCCACGCAATCACTTGCTCACGCCATTTATCCGCAGGCTGACCAGTAAAACGCACATCTAAATAATCACGAATAATCTCTTCACAATAGCTTTGGCGACTTCCCTCTTCCGCATCAGGATCAGCATTTAAGCTTAATTGTAAAATGCCCTCATTACGTCCGCGGAACATCGCTAATGCACGGTGAGAAGGCACATTTTTCAATAATTCTTGATGGTCGAAATAATCTTGGAATTTTGCGCCTTCCGTTTCCTTGCCTTCGATCACTTTGGATACGATAACGGCATTTTTTGCTAAATAATCACGGACTTTCGCTAATAAGCCCGCATCTTCAGCAAAACGCTCCATTAAAATATAGCGTGCGCCATCAAGCGCGACTTTGGTGTCTGTTACGCCTTTATCAGCATTTACAAATTCAGCGGCTGCCGTTTCAGGGTCATTTTTTGGCTCATTCCAAAGTAAATCAGCCAATGGCTCAAGACCGGCTTCAATCGCAATTTGCCCTTTGGTGCGACGTTTTGGTTTGTATGGCAAATACAAATCTTCTAATTCGGTTTTGCTTTGTGTAGCATGGATTTTGTCACGCAATTCATCAGTCAATTTCCCTTGCTCTTCAATAGATTTCAAAATGGTTTGACGACGATCTTCTAATTCACGTAAATAAATTAAACGGGTTTCAAAATGACGAAGTTGAGTGTCATCCAAGCCACCTGTGGCTTCTTTACGATAACGGGCGATAAATGGAATGGTGTTGCCATCATCTAATAATTGAATGGCGGCGAGGATTTGTTGGGGTTGAACGGTTAATTCTGCCGCAATAATTTGGCTAATTTGTTGATTTAACATTGTCATACTTCTTTGTTATTAAAGGATTCGAGAAAAACGGGAATAGAATACTGGTTTTAGACAACAGGCTCAAATATAATTCAAAAAAATTTCTTTTATTTTTATTATGGCAAAATCAAATTACATTACCCGTCAAGGCTGGCTTGCGCTTGACCAAGAACTTAAATTTTTGTGGAAAGAAGAACGTCCAAAAGTTACCCAAGCGGTTTCAGATGCTGCCGCACTTGGTGACCGCAGTGAAAATGCGGAATATATTTACGGCAAACGTCGCTTACGTGAAATTGATCGCCGTGTACGTTTTCTTTCCAAACGCTTAGAAGTGCTACAAATCGTGGATTACCATCCGAAACAAGAAGGCAAAGTATTTTTCGGTGCATGGGTTGAGCTAGAAGATGAAGACGGTGAAGTGAAGCAATACCGTATTGTCGGCTGCGATGAATTCGATCCCGCTAAAAACTGGATCTCCATTGATTCTCCCGTCGCACGTGCCTTAATCGGAAAAGGCGTTGATGATGAAATTCATGTGGAAACACCCTCGGGCAAAGTGGTGCTCTATGTGAACCGAATTTGGTATGAGAAATAGCGAAGTAGAAAAACAAAAGAGCGGTCAAAATTGACCGCTCTTTTTTTATTCTATCAATCAGATAAATTATGCTTTATCACCAATTAATACAGACTCTAACGCAATTTCAATCATATCATTGAAGGTTAATTGACGTTCTTCTGCTGTAGTTTGTTCGTGTGTACGAATATGGTCTGAAACGGTACAGATACAAAGTGCTTTTGCACCATATTCTGCTGCTACGCCATAGATACCCGCTGCTTCCATTTCTACGCCTAAGATACCGTATTTTTCCATCACATCAAACATTTCGAAATCTGGCGTGTAGAATAGGTCTGCAGAGAAAAGATTCCCTACGCGAACTTGCTTACCTTTTTCTTTCGCTGCTTGAACCGCTGCTTGTGCCATATCAAAATCAGCAATTGCAGCAAAATCGTTATCTTTGAAACGGATACGGTTTACTTTTGAATCGGTACATGCACCAAGGCCAATGATAACATCACGTACTTTAACGTCCATACGTACGGCACCACAAGAACCAACACGGATGATTTTTTTCACGCCGTATTCAGTAATTAATTCTTTCGCATAAATTGAGCAAGATGGGATACCCATACCGTGACCCATAACAGAGATACGACGACCTTTATAAGTACCGGTGTAACCCAACATATTGCGAACGTTAGTCACTTCTTTCGCATCTTCTAAGAATGTTTCAGCAATATATTTTGCACGAAGCGGATCGCCTGGCATTAATACAACATCTGCAAATGCGCCTTCAGGAGCGTTAATATGTGGAGTCATTGTTTTTTCCTCTTGTTGATAAATAAAAAGTCATTTAAGCAAACGTTTTCGCTTGCTTTAAAGTACAACACCACGAATGATTCGTGGTGTTGAGAGATAAAGTGCGGTCAAAATTTACCACATTTTAATTACATTGCTACGCCGCTTAGCTCGATGAATAAACCTGCGATAGTCGCACTCATTAAGTTAGCTAATGTACCCGCTACAACTGCTTTTAAACCTAAGCGAGCCACATCACCACGACGATTTGGTGCCATACCACCGATACCACCGATTAAGATTGCGATAGAGCTGAAGTTAGCGAAACCACATAATGCGAAAGTAATGATGGCTTTAGTTTTTTCACTTAATACAACTGCTGTATCTGGTTGTAAGTATTTCGCGAACTCTAAGTAACCCACGAATTCGTTAACAGCTAATTTCATACCAATCATTTGACCCGCGATTGCAGATTCATCCCAAGATACACCAATTAAGTAGGCTAATGGTTTGAAGATCCAACCAAAGATTGATTGTAATGTTAAATCACCGTAACCGAACCAGCCGCCTACACCACCTAAAATACCATTAACTAAAGCAATTAAACCCACGAACGCGATTAACATCGCACCTACGTTTAACGCTAATTGCATACCTGCACTCGCACCACCTGCCATTGCTTCAAGCACGTTGGTTGGTTTTTCGCTATCATCCGTTTCAGGTTGTTTATCGTTAAATTGTTCAGTTTGTGGGAATAAAATTTTCGCAAATAATAAACCTGCTGGTGCAGCCATGAAAGATGCTGCGATTAAGTAAGTCAATGGTACGCCCATTCCTGCATAACCTGCCATTACTGAACCCGCGATAGAAGCTGTACCACCCGCCATAATAGCGAACAATTCAGATTGGGTCATATTTTTAATGTAAGGGCGAACCACTAAAGGTGCTTCAGTTTGACCAACGAAGATATTCGCGGCTGCAGACATTGATTCTGCTTTAGATGTACCTAACGCAGCTTGCAATGCACCACCAATCACTTTGATGACCACTTGCATGATGCCTAAATAGTAAAGCACCGAAATTAAACCAGAGAAAAAGACGATGATTGGTAACACTTTCACCGCAAAGATAAAGCCGGCATTTGAAGGATCTGCTAAGCCACCAAAGACGAAGTTAATCCCTTCATTACCATAAGCGATAACATTTGATACACCATTTGCTGTCGCTTGCAATGCATCACGACCAAACGGCACATACAAAATAAGGGCTGCAAATCCGATTTGGATCGCCAAAGCCCCTAATACAGTACGTAAATTAATCGCCTTACGATTATTTGAAAATAATACGGCAATGATCAGTAATACGACAATGCCTAAAACGCTACCTAAAATACCCATTTTTTTCCCCTAGGTTGGTTAGATAAGTAAGTGAATAAAATTGTCCTATTCTACTTGTTTTTCGGTAAAAAGTCGGAATATTTTTGCTACTTTTCGGTATGTTTGCTTATAAAATGGTCACAATTTTGGTCAGACCACAAGATTTCGCATAGTTTTCAAGCGCTTGAGTCTGCTCAACGGTTGGGACATAAGGGGTGAGTCCTTCGGCATCTCGTGCGCCTTTTGTATGCATTCGAATAATTTTCAACAAAACATTCGGATAATCTTTCAATAAAGACGCTACCTTTTCCACCAACTTTTCTGCATCAAAAAAATTCGCCACATAAACTAACCGCACTTCTTCCACTTTATTTAATGGTAATAATTGCGCCAAGTTCTTTAAATTGCGATCTAAGTTTTCTTGCTTGATATGTTGGTGAGTGGGAATGATGTTTTTCGGGACAATGCCTTGTCGATTTTGTCTATCAAAGCACAAACTTTGTAAGCCAAGCCCTTCTCCTTTCAGGTCAAAGAGAAATTTGTCTGTAACATCAATTAAAGGACGAATTGCGTCAAATTCAAAGAAACCACTGCTATCTAAATAGCAAGTTAGCCCTTCCTCACGTAGTTTTTGAAACAATGGAACGAGCTTTTTATGATGAATGGTGGGTTCACCGCCAGAAACGGTTACACCACGAATGAAAGGTACCGCATCCATCACTTGCTCATACAAATACTGCAGACTGACTTGATGAGCGCCTTCTGCATAACGAGGAATGGTTTCTGGATTATGGCAATAAAGGCAGTTTAACTTACAACCTTGTAAGAAAATACTAGTACGATTCCCCTGCCCTTCTACATTAGAAAAAGGAATAATACGATGCAGGGGAACATAAATATCAGAAAGTGCGGTCACAAAAAACGCTATTTTCTAAAGTAAGTTATCACTTACACAAGCTTCATTTGGAAAATCACTAATTCCGCTTGGCAGCAGAATGTGAAAACCGCTTTAAGTACATACCCTTCTTCAACCTGTTGAATTTCAGATTGAATTTGGCAAGGTTCACTCTCTACATCACGTGCTTTTAATGTGAAATATTCCAATGCGCCTTCTGCATCTTGACGAGTCGCGTAAAACTGTTCGATAGGTAAACTACAATCACTGTTATCAAACAATGATTTCATATCGAAAGTATTACAGCCTACACATTCAATTGGTTTTTCAGTTTGAATGGCCATCTTTTTCTCCTTATCTAAAAAAGCCGTGATATAACACGGCTTATTAAGTTTAAAATTATTTTGCAGCAACAAAGCCGACGGCATCGTACACTTTGGCAAGGGTTTCTTTTGCTCTTGCTCGGGCTTTTTCTGCACCTTGACGTAAAATCTCGTCTAAAAGTGCTTCATCGTTACGATATTGATAGAAACGTTCTTGTAAACCCGCAAGTAAGTTTGACACTTCGTCAGCCACCGCTGTTTTTAAGTGACCGTACATTTTACCTTCAAATTCTTTTTCAAGGTCTGCCACAGATTTATCCGTCACTGCAGAAAGGATATCTAATAAGTTAGACACACCCGCTTTGTTTTTCACATCATAACGTACAACAGGTGGCTCATCAGAGTCTGTTACCGCACGTTTGATTTTTTTCGCCACTGATTTAGGATCTTCAAGCAAGGTCACCACGTTATTACGGTTATCATCAGATTTAGACATTTTTTTATCAGGATCTTGCAAAGACATAATACGCGCACCGGCTTTGCCTAAGAAGATTTCAGGAATCGTGAAAATATCACCATAAAGGGCATTAAAACGAGCCGCAATATCACGGGTGATTTCTAAATGTTGTTTTTGGTCATCCCCTACTGGCACACTTTTCGCTTGGTAAAGTAAGATATCTGCTGCCATTAAAACCGGATAGTCAAATAAACCCACGTTAATATTTTCTGCATAACGTGCTGATTTATCTTTAAATTGAGTCATACGGCTCATCTCACCAAAATAGGTGTAGCAGTTTAATACCCAGCTTAGTTGAGTATGTTCTGGTACATGAGATTGCACGAAGATCGTGCTTTTATTCGGATCAATGCCACAAGCCAAGTAAAGGGCGAGCACATCAAGGGTCGCTTTGCGAAGTGCTACAGGATCTTGACGTACAGTGATGGCGTGTAAATCAACCACACAGAAAATACACTCATAATCTTCTTGCATTTTCACCCAGTTGCGAAGTGCACCTAAATAATTCCCGATAGTTAATTCGCCGGAAGGCTGCACGCCACTGAATACAATTGGTTTTGTCATTGGTTATCCTTTTATTCTATAAACTGAATTGGCGCTATGATAACAAAAGATAGGGCGTTTTTTAATGATTGAGTTCAAAACAATGTGTAAAAATGCTATATTACGCCAAAAATTTCTGTAGCTCACAATTTATAATCCCAATGAAAAATTATAATGATATGGCTCTGGCACTTGCCGGTGTTTGTCAATCAGTCTTATTAATCAGTCAATTAGCACAAAAAGGCGAAGTTGATAACCAAGATGCATTCCAAACGACCATTCATTCTCTTCTCATTACTCAACCTGAAGATACACTAGCCGTATTTGGCAGTGATGTTCAACATCTTAAAGTGGGATTAAACACACTTATCGAGCAACTCACCCAATTAAATGACAAAAATTTATTAAATTATTGGGGTAGCTTATTAGCGTTAGAGAACAAATTAAACAAACAACCTGAAATCAAACAAGAACTTGGCCGCCGTATTGCGCGTTTACCGGAGCAACTTGCTTATCACGACAATCAATTTGATGATGAGATGTTTTCTATCATGGCAAACATTTATGTCGATACGATTAGTCCTTTAGGTAAACGCATTCATATTATTGGTTCGGCATATCATTTACAGCAACAAAGCGTGCAAGACAAAATCCGTGCGTGTTTACTTGCTGGCATTCGTTCTGCCGTTTTGTGGCGTCAAGTCGGCGGTAGCAAATGGCAACTGTTATTTCATCGTAAAAAATTAGTGCAAGCGGCACGACAACTCTACTTAACTTTAAATTAATCCTTGGAGAACTCTTATGCAACTTTCCGCATTAACCGCTCTTTCCCCGATTGACGGTCGTTATCAAGATAAAGCCACCGCATTGCGTGGTATTTTCAGTGAATTTGGCTTACTCAAATTCCGTGTCACCGTGGAAGTACGTTGGTTACAAAAATTGGCGGCGACCGCTGAAATCCAAGAAGTTTCTTCTTTGTCTAAAGAAGCAAACGATTACCTTAATAAAATTGTGGAAGAATTCAGTCTTCAAGATGCTGAACGTATCAAAGAAATTGAACGCACTACAAATCATGACGTAAAAGCGGTTGAGTATTTCTTAAAAGAAAAAAGTGAAGCTTTACCAGAATTAGCCAAAGTCTCTGAATTTATCCACTTTGCTTGTACATCAGAAGACATTAACAACCTTTCTCACGCCTTAATGTTAAAAACAGCACGTGAAGAAGTAATCTTACCAGAATGGCAAAAACTAATTGATGAAATCACCCGTTTAGCGAACGAATACAAAACCATCCCATTACTTTCTCGTACACACGGCCAACCTGCCTCACCAAGTACTGTGGGTAAAGAAATGGCGAACGTGGTTTACCGCTTAAAACGCCAATTCAAACAACTCCAACAAAATGAAATCTTGGGTAAAATCAATGGTGCTGTGGGTAACTACAATGCGCATTTATCAGCTTATCCAAATATTAACTGGCACAAATTTAGCGAAGAATTTGTCACCTCATTAGGTTTAAATTGGAATCCGTATACCACTCAAATCGAACCTCACGATTACATTGCTGAATACTTTGATGCTGTGGTACGTTTTAATACCATCATCATCGACTTCGACCGTGACTTATGGGGCTACATTGCGTTAAATCACTTTAAACAACGCACTATCGCGGGTGAAATTGGTTCATCGACCATGCCACATAAAGTGAATCCTATCGACTTCGAAAACTCAGAAGGTAACTTAGGTTTATCCAATGCGGTGATGACTCACCTTGGTCAAAAATTACCAATTTCTCGCTGGCAGCGTGACTTAACGGACTCTACCGTATTACGTAACTTAGGTGTGGGTTTAGGTTATTGTTTAATTGCCTATGCCGCAACGCGTAAAGGTATCAGCAAATTAGAAGTGAACGAACAACATCTCCGTGATGAACTCAACCAAAACTGGGAAGTTTTAGCTGAACCAATTCAAACCGTGATGCGTCGTTATGGCATTGAAAAACCATACGAAAAATTAAAAGAGCTCACTCGTGGTAAACGCGTTGATGAAAAAGCAATGCGTGAATTCATCGAAAAACTGGATATTCCAGCCGATGAAAAAGCCCGTTTACAACAACTCACCCCTGCAACCTACATCGGTGCGGCTATTGAGTTAGTGGAAAAACTTTAAGAAACAAAAGGGCGTTTTACCACGCCCTAAAAATCAAAGTGCGGTCAAAAACATCTTAGATTTTGACCGCACTTTTTTATTTCTTCTCTTAGCTATTGCATCATTCACGCTTAATAAATAGCAATCGCGCGTGATCATACACCCAATTAAAAATAAAGGTATAAACGGTCACCATCACCGTTAAGCTAAAATCCATCATAAAAGCAGTAATCCAATCCACTTTTAAAAAGTAAGCAATGATCGGCACAGTGAAAATAAGCAAACCGCCTTCAAATGAAATGGCATGTAAAGTACGAAATATGACGCCTCGCTTTTCTCGCGGTCCCGTAAACACTTTATCAAGAAAATAATTAAAGACGAGGTTCCATAGCATGGCGGTTAAGGAAACCAGTACCATGGACCCAAAGAGAATAGAAACACTTTCTTCTGTAAAGAAATACAAAGAGAAAACAGAAAGCAACACAACCGTGGTTTCAAACAAGATTGCGTGAAAAAGTCGCTCAAGAAAACTCATTTGTCATCCTTTACAAAGCAAAAGTGCGGCCAAATTCACCGCACTTTTCATCAATATCTGATTAATTGGTTTTTAATTTATTCCAATATTTTTCGTAAATGTCCACTGCTTCGCCTACATCGCCTTGCATAATGCCTTTTTCAATATGTTCAGCAGATGGGAATAAGGTCGGGTTATTCGCCATTTCAGGTGAAAGTAACGCTTTCACGCCTTCATTTGGCATTGAGAAGCCCATTTTTTCAACGACTAATTTCGCATTTTCAGGGCGAAGTAAGAAGTCGATAAATTTATAAGCGCCCTCTGTATTTTTCGCCCCTTTTGGAATCGCGTAGTTATCCATCCAGAAAATCGCGCCTTCTTTTGGATATACAAATTGGATACTTGGATTTTCTTTGTGTGCTAAATAAGCCGAACCATTCCATAACATACCAATAGAGGCTTCACCCTGAACAAACGGCACTTCTGGCGAGTCAGAGTTAAAGGTCACCACATTTGGTAACAATTTCACTAAGCGCTCGTAAGCCGCTTTAATGTCTTCTTCATTTGTGGTGTTTGGTGATTTTCCATCTAATATTAATGCAATGTGGAACACTTCACGCGCATCACTGGTTAATAATACCTTGCCTTTAAATTCTGGATTCCATAAATCAGCCCAACTCGTAATTTTGCTTGGGTCAATATCATCCGCATTCACGCCGATACCGGTTAAGCCATAAACGTAAGGCAGAGAATATTTGTTATTTGGGTCAAATTCCTTGTTTAATAAATTTGCTGGAATTTGTTTAAAATTACTTAATTTGCTGTGATCAAGCTCTTGTAACATATTTTCTTTCGCCATTTTATTGACGTAATAGCTTGATGGGAAAACTAAATCATAACCACTGCCTGTACTAGAGGTCAGCTTCAATTTAGCATACATTTCTTCATTACTTTCAAATGTCGAATAAATCACTTCAATGCCGGTTTCTTTGGTAAATTCCGCAACCAAATTAGATGGCACATAGTCAGTCCAGTTATAAACATAAAGTTTTTCAGCAGCAAATGCCGCAGAGGTTGCGACGAATGCGACGGCAGACAGACAAAGTGATTTAATGTATTGAACAGCATTTTTTTTCAATTTATTGACCTCCTCAGGACAATCAAAATAAACCTTAAGTAATCGTTTACCTATGTAAACTTGGGGAGTATAGCACCTTTTTTGCAAAAGGTTTGACATATTTTCCCATCAGGGTAAGATTTCTCTCATCTCTATTTTATGTTAATCAGTCATCAACTATGCTCGAATTTGCTCATCAAGAACACGTCAAATCTTATTATCTCGATAGTCGGAATCAAACCTTTGAACTGCCACCGCTCACTCAGCAAGAAGAAGCAGATGTTTGTGTCATCGGTGCGGGCTTCTTTGGCTTATCTGCTGCCCTTGAATTAGCGGAAAAAGGCAAAAAAGTGATTGTTCTAGAAGGTGCGAGAGTCGGATTTGGCGCATCTGGTAGAAGTGGCGGTCAAGCCATCAACGGTTTTGAAGAAGGCATTGATGAATATATTGCTCAAGTAGGCTTTGATAAAGCGAAAAAACTTTGGGATATGTCGCTAGAAGCCATTGATATTATTGATGAACGCATTGCGAAATATGGTATTCAATGTGATTGGAAAAAAGGCTATGCCACATTGGCTTTAAATGAACGTCGTATGGACGATCTCATTGAAATGGAAAAAGCTAGCCATGCGACTTTTGGCTATGACAAGATGCAACTTTGGGATAAAGCCAAACTTAAACAACATTTAGGCAGTGATATTTATGTGGGCGGGTTATACGATAGCAATTCAGGTCACTTACACCCATTAAATTATTGCTTAGGCTTAGCAAAAGCCTGCTTAGATTTAGGCGTGCAGATTTACGAGCAATCCCCAGTTGTGGATTTAGTCGAAAAATCAGGCTGTATTGAAGTCAAAACCGATAAAAGTGCGGTCATTTCTCAAGACGTTATTTTAGCCACCAATGCCTATATCGATGCACTACCAAAATCCATCCATCGCGGCATTAATCGTAAAATTTTGCCAGTAGAAAGCTTTATTATTGCGACCGAACCCTTAGATCAAGCTACAGCGGATTCCGTGATCAACAATGGCATGTCGGTTTGTGATAACAATATCTTGCTCGATTACTATCGTTTGAGTGCGGATAACCGTTTGTTATTTGGTAGTGACTCGAGTTCTGAAAAAGATATGGTACAGATTATGCGCCACAATATGCTGCATGTATTCCCACAATTAGAAAATGTCAAAATTGATTATGGTTGGGCAGGACCGATTGATATGACAATGAACGCTACCCCACATTTCGGGCGTATCTCACCGCACATTTATTTTGCTCAAGGCTATTCTGGTCATGGTGTCGCTCTCACTGGACTTGCTGGACGCATTATTGCAGAAGCAATTTTAGGTAATGACGAACGTTTGAGAATTTTTGAAGGATTGAAAGTGCCTTCGTTTTACGGTGGAAAATCCCTCAAAAACTTAGCCACCAAGATCGGCACACTCTATTACAAATTCCTCGATCGTTATCGTTAATCAAAAAAAAAGCAAAGGCGTGTATCAAACACGCCTCTATTTTTTCGATGACATTTAAGGTTTAATGTCTCGTAAAATAGGATTTTGCATGGAAATCAAGGTTTCCGTTGATTGAATTTCATCAATTAACTGGATCTTAGTCGCCAACACGGAATGTAATTCAGCAATGGTGTGTGTCATTACTTTGATAAAAATAGAATAATTTCCCGTGGTGTAATAGGCTTCCACCACTTCATCGAAGGTGTCGAGCTTTTTAATCACTTTTTCGTAATCTTTTGCGCTTTTCAAAATAATGCCAATAAAGCAGCACACATCATAACCCAGTTTACGCTCATCAATAATCGCTTTTGTGCCTTCAATCAGACCAGACTGACGCATTTTCTCTACGCGAACATGAATCGTACCTGGGCTCACGCCAAAGTTTTTTGCCATCTCTGCATAAGGTGTACGCGCATCTTTAGTCAGCACACGGAGAATTTGGCGATCAAGTGTATCGATATTGTTCATAAAACACTCCTTATTAGATCTTTTTCAAAATATCTTCTTTATTTTTGATAATATTCAACATTTAAAACAATGTAAAGAAATTACTTGAAATAATTTGTCATTTCATTGAATAATGCGCAACAAATCTTACCAGTTATTATAATAAAGAAGGATAAATATGAAAAAGACGTTTATTTTACAACAACAAGAAATTAGCTTTGTGAAGAACACCTTTACTCAAAACTTGATTGAACAACTTGGCATTATCGAAGTACAAGGTCCAATCCTTAGTGAAGTTGGTAACGGTATGCAAGATAACTTATCAGGCATTGAGAAAGCTGTTCAAGTAAACGTGAAATGTATTCCAAATGCGGTTTATGAAGTGGTTCACTCATTGGCTAAATGGAAACGTCATACTCTCGCACGTTTCCACTTCAAAGAAGGTGAAGGTTTATTTGTTCACATGAAAGCATTACGTCCAGACGAAGATTCATTGGATCAAACTCACTCTGTTTATGTGGATCAATGGGACTGGGAAAAAGTGATTCCTGAAGGTCATCGTAACTATGCCTATTTAAAAGAAACGGTACGTTCTATTTATCGCGCAATCCGTTTAACTGAATTAGCCGTAGAAGCGCGCTTTGATATCCCATCAAGCTTGCCAAAAGAAATTACTTTCGTACATAGTGAAGATTTAGTTAAACGATACCCAGATCTTTCAAGCAAAGAGCGCGAAAACGCCATTTGTAAAGAATATGGTGCCGTGTTCTTAGTCGGTATTGGTGGCAAATTATCAGACGGCAAACCACATGATGGCCGTGCACCAGACTACGATGACTGGACAACTGAATCAGAAAACGGCTACAAAGGTTTAAACGGCGATATTTTGGTGTGGAACGCTGAGTTAGGTAAAGCGTTTGAGCTTTCTTCAATGGGTATTCGTGTAGATGAATCTGCATTACGTTTACAAGTTGGTTTAACCGGTGATGAAGATCGCTTAAAAATGGATTGGCACCAAGATTTATTAAACGGAAAATTACCTCTCACCATCGGTGGTGGTATCGGTCAATCACGTATGGCAATGCTTTTACTTCACAAAAAACACATTGGTGAAGTGCAATCAAGCGTATGGCCAAAAGAAATGTTAGAACAATATCAACATATTCTTTAATCGAAAGAGAAAATAAAAAAGTGCGGTGAAATTTCACCGCACTTTTGTTTTTGGAAAGATTAATTAATCTTGCAATGGCCCGCTATTAAACATTGGCAATCCCATGGTTTTTAAGCTGTCACGATAAATACCCAGCAAGTCTTTCTCCGTAATTTTTTGTAACTGATCTAACGGTTTATCTAACGCAGCGACAGTTTCAATTACAAGGCCTTGTGGACCAGATTCTTGCGTCGCAATTTCAAATAATGCCTGTCCACGACGAACATGACTACCTGAGCTAATCAACACCGCATGTTTGATTTTGTGTTTTGCTAAAGAGTAACGAGAGAAAAGCGCATTTTCGACTGTTGAACGTGCATAGTTATCAGAATAAATACGGCTTGCATCAACGCCTTTCTCAATTAACCATTGCTTCATCAAATCCCCTTCCGTTTTATTGTTTTGCGGTACACCGCCTGTCACAATAATTAACACATCTGGATTTTGATTCGCAATTTCTAAGGTTTTTTCTAAACGTTGTACCAAAATATCATGCATGCTGCCATCTGGGTTTAAAGCGTAGCCCAATGTAATAATTGCAGATTGTGCAGGTAACTTGGTTTCCAGTTTATCTGTAATTGGTTGCTTAGCTGCTTTATCAATCACCGCAAAAACTTTCTCTAATTTGCTTGCACTTTCTGGGGAAAGTTGTTTTAAGCGTTCTAAATGTTTAGTGGTTTCCGCTTGATTGCCTTTAAAACGATTCCATGCGGCCAAGTAAGTATGAGCTTTCACATCATCTGGGGCCACATCAAGCACTTTTTGGTAAAGCTCAATAGCTTTATCTGTATTGCCGTTATAAATATTGGCATTCGCTGCGCCAAACAAAAAATCCACACGATAAGGCTCAAGCTTATACGCTTCTAATAAAAGATCCGCAATACGCTCCATATTGGAAGGAAGTTTCGCGGTAAAACCTGCATTTGAAACACGAGCGGGCGAGTTTTGGATTTTCACCGCTTGTTCAAGCAACTCATCCACAACCTGTCTTTGAGTAAGAAGTTGTTGATAATTTAATTGAGGCTCAAGCACTTTCACTTCTGCCGTGCTGGCGAAGCTGTTTACTGCAATAGATGAAAGCACAGCAAGTAAAGAAACCTTGAAGATTTTTTGCATAATTAATTCTCCATATTGGATTGAATAACAAAAAGAGCGGTCACTTTTTTATCAGTTTCCGCTCTTTTCACTAAGCTTGGTTCATCGACATACACAATAACGTCAATGGATGGATACAAGTCACGTTAGATGACATATCGATCTGCCATTTACAAGTTTGGCATTCAGAGATCACATAATCAAATCCGCCTGCATTGATGTTATCGAATAAGTTTTTACCGATAGATTGGGAAACCTCGTAGTTTTCTTCTTTGAAACCGTATGTCCCTGCGATACCACAACATTGTGATGGGAGCATCACCACTTCTAAACCTGGGATTTGTTTTAACACTTCCAAGGTGTAGGGTGCCCAACCTGCTTTATCCACGTGACATGCGGTGTGATAAGCCACTCGCAATTTCAATGGTTTAAGCGGTAAGGTTTTACCTTCTTTAAAGAGTTGATATAAGAATGGTGTCACCATGTGGATATGCGGACGAACTTTCGCATTATCGATACCTAAAATATGATGATATTCATCACGTAAATTTAAGGCACAACTTGATGCTTCACTGATCACATCCAAGCCATTTTCATCCACCATTTTGCCAATGTAATCGGTGTTAAATTGCGCAATTTTTTTCGCACGTTCAGGGAATTGGTTCACGCTCAATGGCAAGCCACAGCATTTTTCTTTTTCTAATAACACCACGCCAATATCCATGGCATTAAACACTTGGATAAATTCTTTACCCAACTGTGGATTATTGTAGTTCACATAACAACCGTGATAATACGCCACTTTACGCTCGAATTTTTGTTGGCTTTCCAACATTTTCTTCATATACCAGCTACGGAACGTACCAAAGGAATATTTTGGTAACGTACGATGACGGCTGATTTTTAATGCTTTTTCCAACACAAATTTTGTCGCTTTCAAGCCTGTAATCGTATTCACAATCGGAGCAAGCGGTGTATTAAGTGAACCCATAATATCGGTGTTACTTAAAATCGCATCACGTAATTTTTGCACTGCTGGTTTATGTTGTTGAGCAAGGTATTTGTTTCTTGCGCGAACGATAATGTCACCAATTTTTACATCAGACGGACACGCAATTTCACAACGTTTACAGTTAGTACAGTATTTCAATGCTTCATCATAAAGCTCGGCTGATTTTAAGCGTAAACGCTCACCATCTGGACCTGATTGTTTTGGACCCGGGTAGTTTGGATTTTGACGCGAAACCGGACACACTGCTGTACACGCTGTACATTTAATGCAGCTCTCAAAGCTTTCATCAAAGGCATGATGATGTTGTGGTGCATTAAGGGATTGTTTTGCATTATCAATTAATTGTTGAATGTTCATAACGCCTCCTTAATGTGTGTTGTGAAGAATTTCATCAGCAACAGCAAGTGCTGTTACCACGGCCACGCCAGAACCACAACCAAGCTCTAACGCATTGAAACCACCAATCACATTACCCACCGCATATAAATTCGTTAAAAATTGACCGTTCTTTTGTACTTGGCATTGCGCATTAATCGCTACGCCCGCAGATTGGTACGGTTGTGGATTTGAGAAACGGTGATCAGTCCAAGTAAAGCGATCCGTATCGTTAAAACCTTCCACACCGATGATGTCAGAATGGAATACGGGCTCGTAGATTTTATCGAATTCAGAGACTAGACCTTTACTGAAGAAGCTGCCTGACGCTAAGACGAAATGCTCAGCCGTGATTTCTTCCTCTTCGTGCAAACGCGTTTGAATTGCACGAACTTTGTTGCCATGAAAATGAGCTTTTAATGCGCTATCACCATTCATCATGAGTCCGCCTAATTTCTCAAAACGATGGCGTAATTGAATACGTTGACGCATACCTAATAAAGACGGTGGTAAAGTTGGCAATTCAAATAATGGCAAGCCAGTTGCTTTGCGAAGTGACTCCATAAACTCTTGATTTTCTAAACCGAAACAAGCTGGTAAGAAAATCGCTTCGGTACCTTTCGCTGCTTCTTTCATTTCAGCCACAAGATCATCAAATTTCAGTTTATATTCTAAAACTTGTGCAATGTTCACACTGCGGAACTCACGAGAGTTTGCACGTAACTGATCTAATTCTGGAATATTTAAAAAACCTGTTTTTACTTCACAATGTGCAAACTGTGGATTCAGCGTGAGGTTATCTGCCAATAATTCTGGTTGGAAATCGTGATAGCCTTCAATGCCTAAAACCGCAATTTTTTTATAAGGGAATGGGGTTTCGCCTTGCACGGTTGGCACGCTATTTGGTGAAAGCCATGCACCGCGTAAACTGCCTAAACCTGTTACGCGAAGATGATTTTCTGCGGTTGAACCAACTAAATCTAAATTTAACGACTCCGCTAATTTTTCGAAATCTTGCGCTTTCGCTAACACGCGTTCAGCACCCATGATGCTATAAGGGTGTTGTGGTAATTGAGCGGAAAGTGCGGTCAAATTTTCAGGAATATTTTTAACAAACGCACCATTTGGTAAACGGCTTAATAAATCTAATGAGCCGGATGCAAAATCAATCGCTGCTTGGCCGTTATTGATAATGACACAACGTTTGCCTTGTTCTTGTAGAGCGATGCCGCAAGTTAAACCTGCAAGGCCGCCACCAATAATCACTACATCAAAATTCATTGTTATCCGTCCCTTGCTGTTTGTCAGTTTCAAGCGGTTGAACATCGTTTAAGCCCAACACACTGCCATACATCCATGAAGTAAATTCTGCTTCACGAATCGCTTCACCCCATGCAATAGGCTCAATACCGCGCCAACGCTCTTCCATGAAAGCGGTTAATTGAGTGGTAGATTGGCGAGGTGTTGCCACTTCAAAACGGTTCATTAAGCCCGCCGCACGACATGCGCAAAGCTCAGCTTGGCAAGTACCCATACCTACACGAGTACGACGACGTAAATCCACTAAGTTATTGACGTTTAATTCATCAACGGCATAACGGACTTCACCCGCTGTCACGGCTTCACATTCGCACACCATTGAGCGATCGAGACGTTCTTTATCTAATAAACGAGTTGCTCGAGAACCATGACGATACACGGCTGAATAACGAATCGTACTTGGAAGTGAAATAACTTTTTGATTGGTTTCTGCGCGGCTTTCGGTTGAACCCGGCAATGGACGCTCAGCAGTCGTACAACGTGCTGTTTTGTTGAGTTTTTTACAAACAAGATCCGTTGCCCATTCAGCCATTAAGCGATAAGTCATTAATTTACCGCCAGTGATCGTGATAAAGCCGTCTAAACCATCACGCTCTGCGTGGTCAAGTAACACGATACCGCGACTTACATTACGACCTGATGGATCGTCATCTGACGCCACTAAAGGACGCACACCGGCATAAGCACGTAATACACGAGTATGACGCAAGCTTGGTGCAAGTTTTTCCCCCTCACGGAATAAGATATCCACTTCTTCCGGGGTGACTTCCATGTTATCAATTTGATCGTAAGGAATACGGCTAGAGGTTGTACCGATAACACAAATGGTATCCCCTGGCACAAGAATGTCCGCATCCGCCGGTTTACGGCAACGGTTAATCACCATTTTATTGATACGGTGACCCATGACAAGTAATGCACCTTTTGCTGGGAACATTTTAATTTTGAGATCCGCATATTCTGCGATACCTTGCCCCCAAATACCACCTGCATTGACGACTAATGGCGCAAAGAATTTACGGTTTACGCGATTTTTGTGATCGTAAACATCCACACCGATTACTTTGCCACCTTCGCGAATTAAGCTTTTCACTTCGCAATAAGTGAACATTTTCGCGCCATTTTCGGTGGCATCCATCACGTTAGAAGCCGTTAAACGGAAAGGATCAATTGAACCATCTGGTACAACAACGGCCCCCACTAAATCAGGGTTTACTGATGGTTCCATAATTTGGGCTAGTTTAGGATCAATGGCGACAGCTTCAATACCGGATTTAGTACAACTTTCGATGAAGGTTTTTTGATAATCAAGGGAATCTTCAGGTAAGGTAATAAATAAACCTTCTGTTTCATCCACACAGTGACGAGCGATATTGCGCAGAATTTTATTTTCTTTAATACATTCTTCTGCTGATTCTTGATCGTTTACGGCATAGCGCGCACCACTATGTAACAAACCATGATTACGGCCTGTTGCGCCTGTCGCAATATCACGACGCTCTAATAAAATACAGTTAATTCCACGCAATGCACAGTCACGAGCAATCCCTGCACCAGTCGCACCGCCACCAATGATAATCACATCCGTCGAGATAGGTGAAAAATCACCCACATCACGATACATATTAGGCGATAATCCCATTGTTACCCCCAAAGCCAAAATATTAATAAAAAGAAACGTAAAAACTATTACAAATTCCATGGCTATTGTATGGGAGAGCGGTTAAATTCACAACATTCTGAGCGAAAAAGAAAGCTATTTTGTGAGATAGATCACACAATTTTCGAATTCGCTCATTTGTTAAAAAATATTTTGTGAAATGCATCACATTTTTGAATTATTTCTCTTTTTAATTTCTATTTTTATTTTATCATGCACGCTATCCCCATCATGGGGGTGGACTCATAATTAAAATGATTTTGGAGAGAAATTATGTTTGGACCATTTAAACCCGCTCCGCACATTGCGGAACTTCCAGCGGAGAAAATTGATTCCACGTATAAACGCTTACGTTGGCAAGTGTTTGCAGGGATCTTCTTTGGTTATGCCGCTTACTATTTTGTACGTGCAAACTTTGACTTGGCACAACCTGGTTTAATTCAAGCCGGCTTGTACTCAAAAGCGGAATTAGGTGTTATCGGCTCAGCTGCCGGTCTTGCCTATGGTTTATCTAAGTTCGTAATGGCAGGTATGTCTGACCGTTCGAACCCTCGTGTATTCTTACCATTTGGTTTATTGCTTTCTGGTCTTTGTATGACCATGATGGGTTTATTCCCATGGGCAACTTCAGGCATTGCCATCATGTGGGTAATGATCTTCTTAAATGGTTGGTTCCAAGGTATGGGTTGGCCTCCATGTGGTCGTACAATGGTACACTGGTGGTCTAAATCAGAACGCGGTACTATCGTATCTATCTGGAATACCGCGCACAACATCGGTGGTATGATGCCGGGTGCAATGGTGCTATTAGCAAGTGCCGTCTTCTTCAGCACTCATGGTGTCGAAGCACAAGCAAAAGATATTTGGCAACAATCCCTCTACTATCCGGGTATTGCTGCAATGATCTGTGCAATTCCAGTTTACTTCGTGATGCGTGATACTCCACAATCTTGTGGTTTACCATCAATTGAAAAATGGCGTAATGACTACCCAGATGACTATAACGAAAAAACTTACGAAAACGATTTAAGCACAAAAGAAATCTTCGTCACTTATGTATTGAAAAACAAACTGTTATGGTACATCGCGATTGCTAACGTATTCGTATACTTAATCCGCTACGGCGTATTAAAATGGTCTCCGGTTTACTTAAGTGAAGTAAAACACTTCAACATCAAAGGTACCGCATGGGCTTACACAATCTATGAATTAGCAGCGGTTCCAGGTACATTATTATGTGGTTGGGTATCAGATAAAGTCTTCAAAGGTAAACGTGGTTTAACCGGTTTCATCTTCATGATCTTAACTACAGCAGCAGTTGTAGCATACTGGATGAACCCAGCTACACCAGAAGCAGAGCTTGCAAACTACTCTGCTTGGTATGAAAACCCATATCAATTAACTGACTTCATCTTAATGACCTTAATCGGCTTCTTAATCTACGGTCCTGTAATGTTAATCGGCTTACACGCTCTTGAGCTTGCACCGAAAAAAGCAGCAGGTACAGCAGCAGGTTTCACCGGTTTATTCGGTTACTTAGGTGGTACTGTTTCAGCATCAGCTGTTATCGGTTGGGCAGCACAACACTACGGCTGGGACGGCGGTTTCTACGTCATGATCGGTGGTGGTGTCTTAGCAGTGTTATTACTCTTCATCGTAATGGTTGAAGAAGGTAAACATAAAGCTAAATTAGGCGATACCTACGGTAAATAATCTATAAATTAAAGGCGACAGGCGAAGGCTTGCCGCCTTTTTTATTACAAAAAACAACTGAATCTTTAACCGCACTTTAAAAGGAGATAATGTGATGAAATTGAATAAATTAACCATTATGTTAGGCGCGGCAGTTATGGCAAATGCAGCATTCGCAAATCAAACTTGTGAAGCGCCCTATCGTTCAGCCCTCCCCGCTTATACTTATAAATTAGACAAAGTGCTTGAAGTCAATGGACGTCAAGGCATTACCACTGATGGCAAATATTTATATGTATCGGGCAGTAAAACACTCGCCAAATACGATATGGATGGAAAACTGATTAAAGAAAATAAAGATCCTTTTGTCGGCTATCAAAAAGAAGCTAATCACATTGGCGACATTGATATCTACAACAATGAACTTTATGTTTCCTCCGAATGGTTCGATGCCGGCGTAGGTAAAAATATTCAAATTGCGATTCACGATCCTGAAACCCTCGCATTAAAAAGATCAGTTGATTTTAATCCTGAGTCAGGTCAAGTCGAAGTTTCCGGCATCACCGTAGATACCGTTCACAATTCAGTTTGGATGGCATCTTGGGTTGGTGAGGAAAGTGGTCGTTATTTATATGAATATGATCTTTCAACAGGTAAATATAAACGTAAAGTGCATTTACAACCTGTTCCACAATGGATTCAAGGGGTTTATGCCTATAACGGTGATCTCTATGTCACATCTGATGATGGTACGGCAGATGAAAAAGAACCCGATCATATTTATCGTGTAGAAATTTCAGATAAAAATAATGAAGCTCGCGTTGTTTTAGAAAAAACATTGAATGACATTCGAGATGTCGGCGAAGTCGAAGGCTTGAATGTGAATCCGAAAACGAAACAACTGCTTGTCCATGCAAACCGAGGCAAACAAATTGTGTTAGGGATGCCAAAAGGATTTTATCCAGGATATGACCGTGAAATTAGTGAAATCTATTTTTACGACATGAAACCAAGATGTAATAAGTAAATCAAGGAGAACACACCATGAAACTCAAAACTTTAGCGCTTTCTTTATTAGCTGCAGGCGTACTTGCAGGATGTAGCGCACACTCTTCTGTGGACACTATGAAATCAGACAAAATTATCATTGCTCACCGTGGTGCAAGTGGTTACTTACCAGAGCATACACTTGAGTCTAAAGCGCTTGCATTCGCACAACATGCAGACTACTTAGAACAAGACTTAGCGATGACAAAAGACGGCCGTTTGGTGGTTATCCATGACCACTTCTTAGATGGTTTAACTGACGTGGCGCAAAAATTCCCAAATCGTCATCGTAAAGATGGTCGTTACTATGTAATTGACTTCACCTTAAAAGAAATTCAAAGTTTAAATATGACTGAAAACTTTGAAACTAAAGATGGTAAACAAGTTGCAGTATATCCAGGTCGTTTCCCACTTTGGAAATCACACTTCAAAATCCATACTTTTGAAGATGAGTTAGAATTCATCCAAGGTTTAGAAAAATCTACCGGTAAAAAAGTGGGTATCTACCCTGAAATCAAAGCACCTTGGTTCCACCACCAAAATGGCAAAGACATTGCAGTTGAAACCCTTAAAGTGTTGAAAAAATACGGTTACGACAAGAAATCAGACATGGTTTACTTACAAACCTTCGACTTCAATGAGTTAAAACGTATCAAAAACGAATTGCTCCCAAAAATGGGCATGGATTTAAAACTTGTTCAATTAGTAGCATACACCGATTGGCATGAAACTGAAGAAAAAGATGCGAAAGGCAAATGGGTGAACTACGATTACGATTGGATGTTCAAACCAGGTGCAATGGCTGAAGTGGTGAAATATGCTGATGGTGTTGGTCCAGGCTGGTACATGTTAGTAGATAAAGAAAAATCTAAACCAGGTAATATCGTGTACACCCCATTAGTGAAAGAACTCGCACAATACAAAGTGGAATTACACCCATACACCGTGCGTAAAGATGCATTACCTGAATTCTTCACTGACGTAAATCAAATGTACGATGCGTTATTGAATAAATCTGGTGCAACCGGTGTATTCACTGACTTCCCAGACACTGGCGTTGAGTTTTTGAAAAAACAAAAATAATTCGTAAGTAAAAGTAATAAAAAGAGCGGTCAAAATTCGTTGTGATTTTTGACCGCTCTTTTTAAAACAAGAAAGTAAAACTATTAGTTTTGCTAAAACTTTTGGATATAGATGCCAAAACTATACAGCGTTGAATAATCTTTTAAACTTAAACCAATTTCCTTCTTGCTCTTTATTTTTTTGTACTTCATTTTTTAATTCTAATTCAAGGATAATTCCTTTATTGATCTCTTCACAATCTTTAAGTGTATGAAGATTTAATAGATTTTTTTTACAATACGAAACATATTCAAATTTTTCAAAGGATAAAATATCTTTTGGAATATCAGGTGATAACTTTTCTGCCATAGCTTTAACCCAATCTTCAGATAGATTTTTATACCTTACTTCATTGTAAGACTTAGATTCTAAAACTCCATAAACCCTTATTTTACTTATGTCGTCTTTTTTGTATCCATTTATAAAATCTTTAACTTTCTTAATCTCATCGTCTTTAATATTATATGTCATGTCCTCAAAAACATTCTTAAATTCTTTGAAAATGCATTTTCTAGGGGAGGATATTCTAATGGATTTCATATTGTCATTGTTTATAGCCAATCTTATTCTTCTATTTTCCTCATTATCATTCCCAACTATCTCAATCAATGATTCCTGTCCGACAGACCATAATATATTTACATCATGAATTAATTTATTTTTATCAAGTATATTACAAGACGTTTTCAACGTTATACCTTCTTCCTCCGCAATTTTGCTTATAAATAAGAACTCATCATCTGCCAATCTTATGCTCGCATAATCCACTTTTATACTTAATCTTGAGAGAGTCTTATCTAAAAAAACATCAAAAACCCCATCAATAAAAAGTGGAAATAACAATAAAATACTAAAAAATAAAACTCCAACACCAGAGGAGATATCATCAATAAAAATAAAAAATAAATAAATTAAAAAATAATAAAAAATAAGTAAAAATAAAAGTTTATAATTAACACCAAATATTAAAAAACATAAATATAATACAATAGGAAAAAGAACAATTCCAAATACATACAAAGTCCATTCTCTCTTACCCAAGATCTTTTCATGTACAAAACAAAAAACCAAAAAAAAATGAAAATGCAAAAAACACAAATACAACAGCCCAAATCCCAATGAGATAAATATATAACTTAATGAATCCCCTACGCTCAGCTGTGATGGAATATAATTTATATAAAAGAAACAATATATAAATATTAAGACTGCACCAACTGCAACGCCTACACCAGAAAATATACTTAAAAATTTTTTATACTCAATTAACTTATCTAAGAATGTATTTTTGTTTTTCTTACCTAACAAACGATCCAATTGGTATTTATTCTTTGCCATAACGATTCCTTTATAATAAAGGCAATAACCATTCAGTTATTGCCTGTTAATTATAGCTAAACTTGCATTATAGCATTCCTAAAAATCTACATCCAAGTGCTATCTTCAGATCTATCTTCTAGATACTAGGATTTGCTCAGTACAGAATACATCCTCTAGGTTTGGTATCATTGCTGCAATATGACCATCAAGGTTCTAAATGGCTATCGATATATTGATCTACAATCAAGTTCTATGCTTAAAATGCTGTCAAATTTTCAATAGTTTTGAATTCTATCTATTTTTTTGTTATTAGTATGTATCTCTTAATAACAAAAAAGCTTGCCATTCATCTCAGCAAGCCCTTCTAAAATCTAACTATTACGCAAACTGCTTTTTATTCTCTAAATAGCGTTTTGCACATTCTGCTGCAGCAACTAAGCCACCTGCCATCATAATAATATCTTTAATCACGAGTCGGCCAGCACCAGAGAGATATGGGAAGCCATAATTAGGTGTTGGGAAGTCCCCACCTAAATTCGGCACCCAGGTTTCTGGCGTAAATATCAGGAACGACAGCGTGACTATCGACATACCAAACGTGAGTAAGCCTCCAAATAGTCCGAGTGTCGGAGACCAAATGCCTGCTAATACTAAAATACCAATTGTCACAATGATTGCGCCAATAATATAAGAAGCGGTATAGGTGCCGTTGGCTTTATGCCATTCGATATTTTTTGCGACCATTTTGCCTTCAGGGTTTTTATATAAGGTATATTCTTTCACTAAAACACCCTTATCATTTGTCACTTCATTTGCGCCGTTTTTGTAAAGGAAGCTTAAGAAAGGACTATTTGACACAAAGTGTGCAATACCATCTGCCTCATATTGGCAAACTTTTAAACCTCCAATCCAAACCATCACAACACAAATCGCAATGCGGATAAAGTTAATAAATTGACGTTGCAATGGCGCAACGATATTAGCTAGCAATGTAACTAAACTACTCATTAAGAACTCCTCATATAGTTCAATGGATATTACGGACATAATGCCCAAGAATTTTTATATAAAGTATTTATATAAATCATTAACAATATTACTCTCTAATATTGTTGGCATTTTTTATTACTCAGGTTTATGTAATAAAAAAGAGATACCAATTTCTTAGTATCTCTTATTTTTGATTAATTTTCTGTGAGCAATCTCACATTATTTGAAATTCACTCTCGCATTTCTAAAAATTCGCATCCAAGCGCCATCTTCAGACCAATCTTCTGGGTACCATGAGTTGCTCACGGCACGGAATACACGCTCAGGGTGTGGCATCATTGCAGCAATACGACCATCGATGTTAGAAATTGCGGTAATCCCTAATGCCGAACCATTCGGGTTGGCTGGATAGGTTTCCGTCACGTTTAAATGGCTGTCGATATATTGTGCCACAATCAAGTTTTGTGCTTGAAGTGCGGTCAAATTCTCAGGTGTTTTGAATTCCACGCGTCCTTCACCATGAGAAACAGCAATCGGCATATGTGAGCCAGCCATGCCTTTAAACCATAATGAGTTGGTATCGTTGATTTTCACCATCGCGGCACGCGCTTCAAAACGTTCTGATTTATTACGCACGAAACGTGGCCAATTTTCTGCACCAGGAATAATTTCCGCAAGGGTGGAGATAAATTGACAGCCGTTACATACGCCTAATGAAAGGGTGTTTTCATTGGCGAAGAATTGGCTGAATTGATCGCGTAATTGTGGGTTAAATAAAATGGATTTTGCCCAGCCGCCACCTGCGCCTAATACGTCACCGTAAGAGAAGCCACCACAGGCCACCATCGCGTTGAAATCGTTTAAGTTGTAACGGCCCGCCATTAAATCACTCATGTGAACATCAATCGCTGCAAAGCCTGCACGGTCAAAAGCCGCTGCCATTTCAACGTGGCTGTTTACGCCTTGCTCACGTAATACTGCCACTTTTGGTTTCACGCCTTTGCTGATGTAAGGCGCAGCAATATCTTCATTCACATCATAGGTTAAGTGAGCAGATAAACCTTTGTTATCTGTTGCTTTTTTCGCTTCAAATTCTTGGTCAGCACATTCTGGGTTATCGCGTAAGCGTTGCATTTGGTGAGTGAGTTCTGCCCAAATACCGCGTAATTCAGAGCGTTTTTCGCTTAATAGTTTTTTACTGCCTCGTGTGATTTCAAAACGTTCTTCTGAACTTACAGAACCGAGTTCATAAATTAAACCAAGCAAGTCATGGGCTTTTAATACCTCACGCACGGCGCTTAATTCACTTTCTGATACTTGGATTACTGCACCTAATTCTTCATTGAATAACACGGCTAAATCATTGTCGCCTAATGCAGAAATATCCACATCCACGCCACAGTTACCCGCAAATGCCATTTCTGCAAGGGTGGTAATTAAACCACCGTCTGAACGGTCGTGGTAAGCCAATAATTTACGCTCAGCCACCAATGCTTGCATTGCATCAAAGAAGTTTTTCAGTTTGGTAACATTTACGACATCGGCTGGTTTGTCACCTAATTGTTTATACACTTGCGCAAGTGCGGTCGCGCCTAAGCGATTTTTTCTTTCGCCTAAATCAATCAATAATAAACGGCTTGCGCCTTTGTCTGTGCGTAATTGAGGTGTGACAGTTTTGCGTACATCTTCCACGCGGGCAAAAGATGAAATCACTAAAGAAAGCGGTGCAGTGACGGATTTTTTCTCGCCATTTTCTTCCCAAGTGGTTTTCATCGACATGGAGTCTTTACCCACTGGAATGGTAATACCTAATGCTGGGCAAAGTTCTTTACCGACTGCTTTAACCGCTTCATATAAGCCGGCGTCTTCACCACCATGACCCGCTGCAGACATCCAGTTTGCAGAAAGTTTGATGCGTTTAATATCACCAATGTTGGTGCCTGCAATATTGGTAATGGATTCAGCCACCGCTAAACGAGCAGATGCACCAAAGTCTAATAATGCCACCGGTGCACGTTCGCCCATTGCCATGGCTTCACCATGATAGCTGTCTAATGACGCGGTGGTGACAGCCACATCTGACACGGGGATTTGCCATGGGCCGACCATTTGATCACGTGCTACCATACCCGTTACAGAACGGTCGCCAATGGTAATTAAGAAGGTTTTTTCTGCCACCACCGGTAAACGTAACACACGATGGAAGGCTTCTTTTAATTGAATATTTTCTGTTGCAAGCGGTTGATTTTCGACAGTTTTTGACGAAACCTCGCGCGTCATTTTCGGCGTTTTGCCTAATAACACATTCATCGGTAAATCAATTGGGTTATTGTCGAAATGGCTATCGTGCAAGGTTAAATGTTTTTCTTCTGTTGCTTCACCGATGACCGCAAACGGCGCGCGCTCGCGTTCACAAAGTGCGGTAAATAATTCGAGTTTTTCTGGTGTAACGGCTAAGACATAACGTTCTTGCGATTCATTACACCAAATTTCTAATGGCGACATGCCTTTTTCATCGCAAAGGATGGAGCGTAAATCAAATTTACCGCCACGTTCGCCATCGTGCACCAATTCAGGCATCGCGTTGGATAAACCGCCCGCGCCCACATCGTGAATAAAGAGAATTGGGTTTTCTGCGCCTAATTGCCAACAACGGTCAATCACCTCTTGGCAGCGACGTTCCATTTCTGGGTTTTCACGTTGAACAGAGGCAAAATCTAAATCTTCTTTTGATTTCCCGCTGTCCATAGATGAAGCCGCACCACCGCCTAAACCGATGTTCATGGCAGGGCCACCTAATACGATCAATTTCGCACCAACTGGAATTTCACCTTTTTGAACGTGTTCACCACGAATATTACCGATACCACCCGCTAACATAATTGGTTTGTGATAACCGCGTACTTCTTCGCCATTGAAGCTATTAACTTTCTCTTCATAGGTACGGAAATAACCCAATAATGCAGGACGACCAAATTCATTGTTAAATGCTGCGCCACCTAATGGACCTTCAATCATAATATCTAAGGCTGAGGCAATACGGTTTGGCTTGGAGAGTGGATTTTCCCAAGGTTGCTCAAAGTTTGGAATGACAAGGTTTGATACGGAGAAACCGGTTAAACCTGCTTTAGGTTTTGCACCACGCCCCGTTGCACCCTCATCACGAATTTCACCGCCTGAACCTGTTGCCGCACCCGGGAATGGCGAAATTGCCGTTGGGTGGTTGTGGGTTTCCACTTTCATTAAGATATGTGCATCTTCATTGTGATAGCGATATTGCCCATCTTGATCCGCAAAGAAACGGCCGACTTTTGAGCCTTCCATTACCGCAGCATTATCTTTATAGGCTGAAAGCACGAAATCGGGGGTTTTCTCAAAGGTGTTTTTAATCATCTTAAACAGGGATTTATCCTGTTTTTTGCCGTCGATAATCCAATCTGCATTAAAGATTTTATGCCGACAGTGCTCAGAGTTGGCTTGTGCGAACATATAAAGTTCAATATCGTGCGGATTGCGCCCTAATTGAGTGAAGTTTTCCACCAAATAATCAATTTCATCTTCTGCCAGTGCCAAACCTAATTCTACGTTGGCTGTGACCAAGGCTTCACGTCCACCTTTCAAAATATCCACAGTTTTGAACGGTTTCGGATCTTGATGACGGAATAAAATCTCTGCATCTTCAGGACGACGCACCACGGTTTCCATCATTCGGTCGTGTAAAAGTGCGGTCAATTTTTCCGTTGTTTTTTCATCAAGCGGTTGGCTTAACTCAAAATAATACGCCAAACCACGCTCAATACGCTCTACTTCATTTAAACCGCAGTTATGTGCGATATCCGTCGCTTTAGAAGACCAAGAAGAAATCGTGCCAACGCGTGGAATCACGATAAAGGTTTCGCCTTTGGCTTCATGTTCAGCCAGAGTTGGACCGTAATGTAACAATGCTTTTAATTTAGCTTCCTGCTCGCTAACAAGCGGTCGATTTAATTCCACAAAATGCAAATATTCCGCATAAACCGATTTCACTGGTAATTGATTTTGTTGAAATTTTTGCAGTAAACCTTGAATACGGAATTCAGAAAGGGCGGGTGAGCCACGAAAAGTTTGAAACATACGGGTACCTTTGAGTTGTGTTTGAGATGAAAATCGCGGGCTATTATAAAGGAAAATACACCAAAACGAAAACGTTTGCGTCAATCATTTTCAAATGATTTTAAGTGGGAGAAAGCATATAATCATCAAGCAATTTAAAAACAATCCGAAAACTAACCGCACTTTGGGGCGCCACTATGATCATCAATGACATTAATTTCAACGATCTCTATCAACAACATCTGAAAGCCTGCAATCACTATAATCTTCCACCAACAAAGTGGGATAAAAAAGCGCCTAAAATGGCCGAGAATTTAGTGGGTAAACCAAGCCGTTATAACGAGACGTTGCTTAAAGCCATGAATGTGCAACCCAATGAAACGGTGTTAGATATTGGCTGTGGCCCAGGCACGTTTGTGATTCCTTTAGCCCAACAATGCCAAGCTGTGTATGCTCTCGATTACAGCCAAGGGATGTTGGATATGGTGCAGCAATACAAAGAAAAGCACCAACTGAATAATATTACCCTTCTACATAAATCATGGTCCGATAACTGGGATGATGTGCCTCAAGCCGATGTAATACTCGCCTCTCGCTCAACGCTTGTGGATGATTTGGATGACATGATTGAAAAGCTGCAAAGCAAGGCTAAAAAACGCGTCTTTTTAACCTCGGTAACACAACGCCATTTTCTCGATGAAGGCGTATTTGAAGCCATTGGTCGTGATGATGTGGGCTTTCCAACTTATATTTATTTAGTTAATCGCCTTTACCAAAAGGGTATTCATGCCAATGTAAGTTTTATTGAAACTGAATCTGGTCATTTCCAAGGTGAAACTTTTGAGGATTTATTAAATTCCGTGGAATTTTCTCTCGGCAATCTCACCGAAAAAGAAAAACAAGACTTAGCTCAATTCTATCAACAAAAACAAATAGATAATGAACCGATAAAGCACGGACAACGCAAATGGGCGTTGATTTGGTGGGAGGTTTAAGAAAAAAATGCGGTTATTTTTAACCGCACTTTACGTTTTAAGATGGATTAAAGAATCTCTAATAACTTCGCAAAGTCATCAAACACCCAATCTGGGTTTGATTCAGCAATTGGGATATTGTAGTTGTATCCATAAGTTAATCCCACAACCGGGCAACCTGCTGAATGTGCCGCGAGAATGTCATTTCGAGAGTCACCCACAAACAACACTTGGCGAGGTTCTACACCAAATTTACCGCATAAATAATACAATGGGCCTGGATGTGGTTTAATCGCAGGTAATGATTGTCCACCAAGCATTTCACTGAATAAATGATCGATACCAAATGCCACTAATACCGGCTGAACGTGACGAGTTGGTTTGTTCGTTACCACGGCTAAGGTATAACCGCGAGCTTTCAAAGTTTCTAATGTTTCTTTTACATTTGGATATAAACGGCTCACATTACAAAGGTTCTCCGCGTAATACACGTTAAAACGCTCTTTCACTTGCTCCATTTCTGCATCTGAAAAGTCTTTACCTGTTTGTACTTTTGCCCATTCTAAAGCACGAGCAATCAATACAGGTGCCCCATTACCAATCCAAGTTAACACTAACTCTTCTGGCGCTTGGGGTAACCCAAAGTCTGCTAAAGCAGAATTCACAGACAATGCTAAATCTGGCAAGCTATTCACGAGCGTACCATCTAAATCAAAACCGATAACTTTAAATTGAGTCTTCATTCTTACTACCATCTATTTAACTGAAGCTAACTGCACGCGCATTTGATCAATAATTTGTTTATAATCTGGTTTACCAAAAATCGCTGAGCCTGCCACAAACATATCTGCACCAGCTGCGGCGATTTCTGCAATATTATCAACTTTTACTCCACCATCAACTTCTAAACGGATATCTAAACCGCTTTCATCAATCAGATGACGTGCCTGTTGTAATTTTTTCAATGTTGACGGTAAAAAAGATTGTCCGCCAAATCCTGGATTCACGGACATTAACAAAATCACATCCACCTTATCTAATACATAATCTAAATAACTTAATGGCGTGGCAGGATTAAACACTAAACCCGCTTTACAGCCGTGATCACGAATGAGCTGTAAAGAGCGGTCAATATGTTCACTGGCTTCAGGATGAAACGTAATGTAATCCGCACCGGCTTTGGCAAAATCAGGAATAATACGATCGACCGGTTTTACCATCAAATGCACGTCAATGGGTGCTTTAATACCGTAATCACGCAAAGCTTTACACACAGCTGGGCCAAAGGTTAAATTCGGCACATAGTGATTATCCATTACATCAAAATGAATCACATCCGCACCGGCATTCAACACGTTTTGCACATCATCACCAAGACGAGCAAGATCTGCAGAAAGGATAGAAGGGGCGATTAAATAAGGTTTCATTTGTCATCTCCTAAAGGATAAAAGTGCTTGTAGTTTACTACGTTGAGCTCAATTTTACCTTGATTATTTACAAGTTTTAGCTGAAAACAAAGAAAAAATAACCGCACTTGATTCAATTGCCTCAAAGTGCGGTTGGTTTTTATCGTATTTAAAAAGGGCTGATTAGTTTAATCCAATGATTTCCCAACGATTGTGAGATAGACCATCGATTTTGCCTTTTTTCACATTCGTGATGTAATCGATCATCATATTTTGGATCGTGCCTTTTTCACGGCCCATTGCCACTTTAGATTCCCAAAGCACCGGAATTTTTTGACCTTCCCAAATACCACCTTTACCGTTTAATTGAGCGAAACGATATGAGTTCATACCCACTTTTAATTTCATATCATCTGTCACCGGTTTGCCGTCAGCAAGGGTTAAATCAACGATTTTGCTACCTTTTGGATTACGTAAGTCAATTTTGTAATTTACGCCACCGAAAATGTCGTAAGTCACATATTTTGATTTTTTACGCTCTGCATTGTAACGGTATTCAGTATCACCTGGTTGGATGGTATCGAAGTAGTTCGCAGACCATTCCATATATTCTTTCAATTGTTTACCGGTCATTTCATAAACGGTAACATCACCGCCTGCATAACGATAGTTAAAGATGATGTCTTTTTTCTTGATATCGCCTTTATCCATACGTGCTTTTTGATGGTCGAAAGAGAAAGTCACCACATCTGCACCGCTGTAATGTTGTTCAACATCATTAATGAATGAAGATAAACCGGTATCTTTTGAGAATGCAGCAGATACACCGTGTTTGGTCTCTTGTGGTACCATTTCGTTTTCGGTTTGACCAATCACCACATTGTTTAATTCACGTAATTTCTCGTGATAAGGTTTGTAGATTTCCACAATTTTCTTATCTGCTTCAAGTGCTTTAACTGGAACCGTTTTAGATTCTTTCTTCACTAATTTCACTTCTTTTTTATCGTTGATATCAAAAGTTAAATCCACTTCAGATACCACGGTACCGTAACGGTGTGGTTCAGTGATTAGTGTGTTTTTAATGGTTTCACTTGGTACATCTTTGTGCATGTGACCCGCGATAACCACATCAATGCCGTCTACTGCATTGATGACATCACGCATACCAGTATCAGGAATATTGTTTTCATTATCGATACCCATGTGGGTCACCGCAATAATCGCATCCACGCCTTTTGCTTTTAATTTCTCAACTTGTGTACGCGCTTCTTCTGTCGGCGAAGTAAATTTCATGTCTTTTAAGTTGCCCGTGTCTTCTTCAAATTTTGCTGACATTGGGGTACTTAAACCAATAATCCCTAACTTCACGCCATCTTTTTCGATGATGGTTGTCGCATCGATATAACGTTTGTCATTTTTCTTATGATAGAAGTTTGCGGTTAATTTTTTCGCTTTGATATCTTTTAGGATTTCATCTAATGCTTTCATCCCAAAGTTAAACTCGTGGTTACCCAATACGAAAATATCATAATTCATTTCGTTTAATACTTTTGGAATCGGGTGATCTTTATAGTATTTTTTATCTTTTGCGAACACATCGATTTGGTTATCTTGGATCGCATCACCGACTTCCACTAACACCACGTTCTTATTATTTTTACGCACATCTTTCACATAAGTTGCAATTTGTGCATAAGAACCAGATTTGTCCTCTATGTCTGCACCATAACTCCAAGGTACGATACGACCGTGAACATCTGAGGTCCCTAATAATTTAATATTCACTTCTTGTGCCATTGCTGTGCTAACAGCAGAAAGCGCAAATAATGAGCAAAGTAATTTTTTCATAGAATTTCCTTTAAAGTTGCACAAAGTGCGGTTAAAAATGCCGGAGAATTATAGCGGTGAATCGATTGCTTACATAATTTTATTTTGAAGAAAAATAAAATTTGTTAGCTTGATCATATTTCATTTGGAGGATTAATGTCCTGTTTGAGAAAACAAGTTAATCACTAAAACACCACTGATAATCAACGCCATACCAATCAGCCCAGCGGTATCGATTTTCTGACCAAAAGCGAAATACGCCACAATGGCCGTCAAAACAATGCCGACACCCGACCAAATGGCGTAAACCAACCCCACGGAAAGGGTACGGAATACAAGGGAGACAAAATAAAACGAAATGGCATACAAGGTTAATGAGCCAATTGTAGGTAAAAGTTTGGTAAAGCCATCGCTGACTTTTAATAAATTCGTCGCCACAATTTCAAGGCAAATCGAAATAGCGAGTAATGTCCAAGGATTCATATCAATCAAACAGTAAAATAGAAAAACGCTATTCTACCTTAAGCAGCGGATGGATGTAACCGAATTTGACGAGCCATGGCTTGCATATAAGGCGCCGTTTGTTCAAAGAAATAACGGTAAGAGGCACATAAATAATTATGTGGGTTTGATTCATTTTCGAGAGAAACAAAACGATGTTTCGGGCAGCCACCATAACAGAGTTTACGAAACTCACAACGCCGACAAAGTGCGGTCAATTTTTGTGATTTTTCTAAACCGAATTGTTGCTGTTTACTGGAAAGTACAATCTCCGTTAAAGGTTGTTGAGTTAAATTGCCGACCTTGTATTCGGGATACACAAAATGGTCGCAAGCATACACATCGCCATTGGCTTCTGTGACAAGCGATTGTCCGCAAGTGGGTTGATGAACGCAAGTTGTGGAAGGATAACCGAGCCATTGCCCTAGTAAATTATCAAACTGCGACACATAAACTTTTCCCACATCATGAGCATACCATTCATGAAAGACATCCACGAGAAATTGACCGTAGCCTTCTGATGGTACCGAGAAATCGGCTATTGATTGTGTTTGGGCATGACGTTCAACGATAGGAATAAACTGCATATAAGTTGAACCAAGCTGTTTGAGCGCTAAATAGGTTTCTCTTCCTTTTTGCCAGTTTTGATCGTTAATGACGGTTAAGGTGTTAAATTCCACGCCATATTCTTGTAGCAGATTTAACGCTTTTACGACTTTTTCAAAGGTGGGATTGCCGTTACCTGAAATACGATAACGATTATGCACGGCACTTAAACCGTCAATAGAAAGCCCAATGAGAAAATGATGCTGTTTAAAAAATGCGGCCCATTGCTGATTAAGAGCAATACCATTGGTTTGAAAGGCATTTGTGATCTGTTTACCTTGGGCAAATTCCTGCTGATATTCAACGGCTTGTCGATAAAAATCTAAGCCTAAAAGAGTGGGTTCCCCACCTTGCCAAGCAAATTCAATCACATTACCGGCGTGAGATTGGATATAGTTTTTGACGTAATGTTTTAAGGTGTCTTTCGACATAAAAGGCGCATGTTGCCCCAACTGTTCTGATTTTTCCAAATAAAAGCAATATTCACACTGAATGTTACAGTGAAAACTGCTTGGTTTCGCCATTAAGTGAAAATGAACTTGTGGTGGAAAAACAGACATCAACCATCCTTTGTTACAACATTATTTATGACCTGATATTCGGTCTAATGCGCCATTTTGTTTGAGTTCTTTTGCAATACGAATCGCAGTTTCAGTTTCACAGCCGGCATATTCTGCAATTTCGCGATACGTCCAATTATAATCAGGAAAATGTTGTTTGAGAAAATACAAACTATCCATCACGCGATCTAAAGTGCGCAAATAGGCACTTTTTGCCAAACGTTCCTCTGCTTCGCGTAATTCATCTGCCAAAATCTGTAATAAACATTGGCTCATCACCGTATTATGCGTAAAAAACTCGCTCACTACATTAGGCTTGATGCGAGTAATCTCCGCATCAATTAAGACTTTTGCATTACAATGATAATGTTTATCCGCCATCGAAAACAAAGTTCGAAAACCAAAATAATCGCCCTTAGAATATAATCGCACTAAGCTTTCCTTGCCATTTTCAAGGGTATGAAATAAGCCAACCAAGCCTGCTTGCACATAATAAAATTCATGTGCTGACTCACCTTGTTGATACAAGAAGGAGCCTTTCGGTAAGTGATGCAACTCAGTAAACTGACAATGTGACAATTCAGTAGGCTTGATTGAGCAATTTTCCATAATCATCCCTTAAAAATGCGGTCAATTTTTTATTGGTTTTACACTTCGTGAATAATTCGATATACCCAGTTTTCTAGCGGATCATTTAAACGTTTCATTTCTTGGCACATTTCTTCCAACATCTCTTTTTTGACCGCCTCATATTCTGGCTTGTAGAACAAATTATGCATTTCAGCCGGATCATTTTTCACATCATAAAGCTCACAAATATCCGAAGCATTAAATACTAATTTATAGTCTTTACGGTGCCACATGCGTTGTTCAAAGTAAACGAAATGCCCTGCCAACTGTGCCAATATCCCTTTGCGTTGATTATCTTGATGTTGACGAACAATCGGCAAAATACTTTCCCCTTCAAAGGCGGAAGGAATTGGCTGATTAGCCAAATCGTAAACTGTTGAAGTTAAATCATGGAGATAGACAAGGTTATCATCTTGTTGATTAACACGATTTGAATTCGGGTCTTTAATAATCATCGGAATGTTGTAAGTGGTATCGAACATGAACTCCCCTTTCTCAATCATTCGATGAGCGCCCATCGCATCACCATGATCAGCGGTTGCCACAATAAAAGTGCGGTCATAAATACCGTTGTTTTCTAAGAAGGTAAATAGCTCACCAATTGCATCATCAATCAAGGTGATATAACCCCAGAATTTTGTGATAACCTCTTTCCAATGATCTTCACTCGCTTCCCACATTCCCCACATTTTAGAGATGGTACGATAGTGTCCAGGTTTGCCTTCTAGTGGCTTGAAGAAGCTTTCATCTAGCACCACATCTTCTTTTCGATACATAGAATAATAAGGTTCTGGCACAATACAAGGCGTATGCGGTCCCCAGAAATTAATCCATGTAAAGAACGGTTTATTTTCAGCAAGTGATTCACTAATATAGCTTTTCGCTTCATCAATGATGAAATACGGGATGGTTTGTTCTTTTGTGCCTGAAAGCAAACCGCAAAGCTCTTGCACACGTAAATGAGGGTTATCACCGAAATAAGCACGACTCACTTCTGGAATCTCATAGCCTTTTTCATCTAACCATTCTTTATAACGATTGGAATGTGTCGGCGGTTGGTTGAACACTAAATTTTTATACACACCACTGCCCGGATAACCATAGCCATCAAAGTTATGACCTTTAATGCCATAATCTTCCGGCACGGATTTTGTACCCACGTGCCATTTACCCACAACATAGGTGTTGTAGCCGTCTAGTTTACCGATATTCGGTGCAGCTTCGCTCACTTCACCTGTACCGCCTTTTTCACCATTACGAATAATGCCATGGGTAGATGGCATTAAACCGGTAAAGAGTGAAGTCCGTGCGGGACCACAAACGGAAGCGGGCGTAAAGGCATTATTAAAACGTACGCCATCTTTAGCTAGACGGTCAATATTCGGGGTTTTAACGATCTGATGACCATAAGCCCCCAACATATCTTTACGCACTTGGTCGAGTAAAATATAGATAATGTTCATACACAATCCTTATCTATTTTAAGGGCGTACGTGATGTACGCCCGACTGCTTAATGTTGGTTAGAAAGATGTAATTGATGTTCTGTTTTTTCATTTTTTGGTCTAAAGACAATCAACACGATGAGTTGTAATACCGCATACACTTCCAACACTAACATTGGATTACCATCTGGTGAAGCAATACCAATTGGTGATAAGAATGCATAAAGCGCAATTAAACCAAGAATTAATGAAACAGATGTTACTTTAATGTATTTCCAATTGGTTAAGTCTACATCGCCTTTATTGATGGTATTTTCCACATAAGGTTCACGTTTTAAGAATTGACCTAGAATCAACATGAAAACAACATCAAATACGAATAATCCGCCCATTACATACACGAAATTGATTTTCACATTGAACACCCAAACAATACTGAAATAAAGTACTACGTGTACAAGTAAAGCAATACGTGCAGCCAAGCCAGAAACAGTTTTATTAAATAAACCCACAGCAAATAACGCCACGATTGGAATATTCACAAAACCAGCAAAGCGTTTAGTGATTAAGAAAATACCATCTGTACCGAACATCAAAAGTGGACCAATAATCATGGTCACAATCGCCATAATGGTTGAGACTTTTTTCGCATAGACGATCAACTCTTGATCGGTACGTTGTTTTTTACTAATAGATGGTAGTAAGTCTTTACAATAAATGGTCGCTGCAGAGTTTAAGAATGAGTTAAAGGTACTTAAAATTGCACCGAAAAGTGCGGCAATAAAGAAGCCTTGTAATGCAGTCGGCATCACTTTATTGACCAATAATGGATAAGAGGTATCAATTGGATTTAAGCCTTCCCCTAAAATATGGAAACTCAATAAACCCGGTAAATTAAGAATAATCGGTAATGTGAGTAGGAAAAGCGCTGCAATTAAAATCCCTTTTTGACCTGATGCTAAATCCTTCGCCCCTAAACAACGTTGTACGATGGCTTGGTTCGTTGTCCAATAGAAGAAGTGAACAACCATAATACCGGTAAAAATTGTCGGCCAAGGAGTAGAATCTGTTGAGCTACCAATGGCATTCCATTTTTCAACGTGGGTGGTAGTGATGATATTCAACCCTTCTGAAATACTGCCATTACCTAAATAAAGCAATGCAAATACAGGCACAAGCAATGCACCAATCACTAAGATTACGGCATTGATGGTATCGGAAACGGCCACCGCTTTTAACCCACCAAAAATTGCATAAATCGCCCCCACTACACCGATAGCAATAACGGTATAGACAATTGCTTGAGCGTAGCTTAATCCAAAGATCGTTTCTAGATTGAAAATTTTGTTAAAGGCAATTGCCCCTGTATAAAGTGCGGTCGGAATAACAATTAAAAGATAGAAGACCAAGAATAACCCTGACATAATCAAACGCGTTTGACGGTCAAAGCGATTTTCAAAGAATTCAGGAATGGTGGTATAACCGTTACGCAAATATTTCGGCAACATATAAAGCGCCAAGAAACAAAGCGGAATCACCGTTGGCACAGTCCACGCAATAATAGAAAAGTTGTTTTGATAAGAAACGGCATTCACGCCAATCAATTGCTCAGTAGAAAGTGAAGTTAAAACCATTGAGCAACCAATCACAATACCGCTTAATCCTCGTCCCGCTAAGAAATAACCTTTCGAGGTGGTTAAATCATCGTTTTTAGTCCGTAGCCATGAAATATAGGCTACCAAAGCTGTTACGATGAGGAAACTCGAAACTGTTAATAGCATATGCTCCTCCTTGTAGAAGCCATTATTAAATTCTATTTATAGACTACTGCTAGGTGTATAAAGAGCATATGATAATTGTCATACTGATTGTGTGAGAAGGATCACAAAATTAAAATAAAGTCTGTTTTTATAGATAATTATGAGCAAGATCATAAATTATTTATTTATCCAAAAGAATAATAATGCCGTACTCCCACAAAAAAGGAGTTTGAAATGAGTTTACAGTTAATTTTTATTTTAATTTTATGTGGTGTGATGACAAATATAATGTCCGCTATTTTTGGCATTGGTGGCGGCGTATTGATGGTACCTATTCTCTACACTTTATTCCCACAGTTTCCTTTACAAATGATTGCCGCAACATCATTGACGATTGTTATGGGATCGTCCTTTATTAACTTAATTTATTTTTACAAACAAAAAGTATCGATTAATTACAAAGCGATGCTCATTTGGTCTGTGGGTATGATTATTGGTGTGCAGCTAGGATTCGAATCCAGTTTTTATGTACCCGATATTGCCATCATCAGTGTGTTTGTTATCACACTTTCCCTATTAGCAATTCGTACTATCTTTAGTAAAGAAACCGCAATAATTCAGCAATCTACAGTGGATGAAACGATTAAAGGGATAGGGCTTTCAACGGTTGGTGGATTTATTGCTGGCATGACCGGCATTGGAGGTGGCTCAATTATGGCGCCTTTAATTGGACAATTAAAATCCGTTAAAGCCCATCAAATTGCCCCTTATACCAACGCGATGATGTTTATTGGTGGGCTAGGTAGCCTTTATGGCTATCTTTCAAAAAGTTCGACTTATCACTTTGGTTGGCAAATCGGTTATGTCAATTTTTCGATAGTGATTATTGTTGTGCTAAGTGCTTTTGTAACCGGATTTTTCTCAATGAAAATCCGAGGTAAATTATCACCGCACTTAGTCAAAAAACTATTAGGTATTATTTTATTAGTAATCAGCGCTTATATGTTACTTATCCATTCCATAAAATAAAAATGGCAGAGGAAAACACCCTCTGCCATTTCGGTTATTTTTCTTCTTTTTTCACTTCATCCCACAGAATATCCATTTCGATTAAAGAAAGATCTTTAAGTGATATGCCTCGTTCTAAGGCCTTTCCTTCAACTTTGCGAAAACGTTGTTCAAATTTATTATTCGCCTTACGTAAAGCCTCTTCTGCGTTACATTTAAGGTGACGAGACAAATTGACTGTCGCAAAAAATAAATCCCCAATTTCCTCTTCTATTCTTTCTTGATTACGAGGTGTTTGGTTGACTTCATCTCTCACTTCCTTTAATTCTTCTTCAACTTTAGCGAATACAGGCTCGAGTTCATTCCAATCAAATCCAATCTTTGAACACTGTTTTTGAATTTTCTGAGCTCTTAACAATGCAGGAAAAGCATTTGGAACATTATCTAAAATAGACTGTTGTTTTTGAGCTGATTTTTCTTGTGCTTTGATGCTGTTCCAACGAGCTAAAGCTTCTTCTTCATTTCCAGCTGTTGCATCACCAAATACATGAGGATGGCGACGTACAATCTTTTCAGAAACATCATTAAGAACATCATCAAATGTGAAATAACCATCCTCTGAAGCAAGCTGACTGAAGAATACTACCTGTAATAAAAGATCACCAAGCTCTTCTCTTAAATTAGCAATATCTTTCTTTTGGATGGCATCAATGACTTCATAAGTTTCTTCAGTTAAACAAGGAATCATGGAGTCATAATTTTGTTTAAGATCCCAAGGACAACCGCCATTAGGATTACGTAATTGTGCAATTAATTGAATAAAATCTTGAATAGAATAATGCATAAGAATATCTCTGAAATGCTAAAAATACGATCAGTATAAAACGAATAGCAAAATAGACAATATTCTTATAAAAATTAAAGATAAATTGATATGGAATAATGGCAGGGGCGGAGAGGCTCGAACTCCCAACACCCGGTTTTGGAGACCGGTGCTCTACCAATTGAACTACGCCCCTATTGGTATTAAGAATTGGCGGAATGGACGGGACTCGAACCCGCGACCCCCTGCGTGACAGGCAGGTATTCTAACCAGCTGAACTACCACTCCGCTAAATGAGGTATAATTGGCAGTGACCTACTCTCACATGGGGAAGCCCCACACTACCATCGGCGTAACAATGTTTCACTTCTGAGTTCGATATGGATTCAGGTGGGACCATTGCACTGTTGCTGCCAAAATTTTTATTTTGTTAATTTACTCTCAAATAAACTAACAAAATAAAAAGTACCTGGCGGTGTCCTACTCTCACATGGGGAAGCCCCACACTACCATCGGCGCATCGGCGTTTCACTTCTGAGTTCGGTATGGGGTCAGGTGGGACCACCGCTCTATCGCCGCCAGGATTATTCCTTTAATAACTTTTCTCTACTCTGCTCTCACTATCTCTAGTGCTCACAACCAAACAAGCTGATTCACTTCAAAACTTTCTCTTTCGTCTCTGAGTTTCGTCTCGTCTTACCCAACACCCAAAACCCTTGAGCGTTGTATAGTTA
>NZ_KV838035.1:0-404 GCF_001838635.1 Haemophilus sp. HMSC71H05 | reverse complement strand
CCACGGTTACGAATTGCAATAACCACGCCTTCGAATGCTTGCAAACGACGTTTGCTACCTTCAACTACCCATACTTTAACTTCTAAAGTATCACCTGGGCGGAAGCTAGGTACGTTTTGTTTTAATTGTTCTTGTTCAAGTTGTTTGATAATGTTAGACATTGTTTGATCCTTTATTGATCCTAGATGTAACTGAAACTAACTGTTATGTTCGGCTTGCGCCTCTTTTAACAGCTTACGTTGTTCGTCAGTCAGAGCTAGGCCTTCTAAGAGCTCAGGGCGTCGGAGCCATGTTCTTTGTAGCGATTGCTTTAATCGCCATTTCCGAATTTCTTCGTGATGTCCCGACATCAGCACGGGTGGTACAGTTAATCCTTCTAACACTTCCGGTCTGGTGTAATGCGG
>NZ_KV838034.1:0-290 GCF_001838635.1 Haemophilus sp. HMSC71H05 | reverse complement strand
TAACTATACAACGCTCAAGGGTTTTGGGTGTTGGATAAACGAGACGAAACTCAGAGAAGAAAGAGAAAGTTTTGAAGGTTATCAGCTTGTTTGGTTGTGAGCGCTAGAGATAGCGGAGCAGAATAGAGAAAAGTTATTAAAGGAATAATCCTGGCGGCGATAGAGCGGTGGTCCCACCTGACCCCATACCGAACTCAGAAGTGAAACGCCGATGCGCCGATGGTAGTGTGGGGCTTCCCCATGTGAGAGTAGGACACCGCCAGGTACTAAATGTAGAACCCCGAGCTGAA